>PFAS01000074.1:0-22672 GCA_002778635.1 Candidatus Falkowbacteria bacterium CG10_big_fil_rev_8_21_14_0_10_43_11
GTCAATTTTAATTTATTATTAGTTAAATTTTAATTAGAGCTCTTTTGGGATTTTTGGGAAAGAAAATACCAGTTGTTAAGGACAACTGGCAAACCATTTGACGAACTCACTCGACCACTATCGTTACAAGCGAGTCGTTAAGCATGAAAATGGAAACCGGCCATGGAAATTGCGTAATGACAATTTGACGCACCTTCAGCCCAGCTTTTGCAATTTCGTTTATTGCGTCATCCATTTTTCTAAGCTCGCATGTGTAAACATTGGCGCAAGCCTCTCCTGCAATGCATAGCGTAGGATATTTATCCATTTATCACACTCCTTCCTTTTCAGATTTACTAGCTACATTATTATCACAATTTTGTATGTCTGTCAAGCCAAAATCAAAAAATCCAAAAAGAGCTCTTAAATAGAGGTAAAGTTTGTTTTTTGAAACTCAAGGAGGCGTTGCGCTCTTGATTGCTTTTATATATATTCAATAATGTAAGCAATCAAGCCCTCGCCTAACACCGAGTATCTGGTTCAGGGCTCGGCTCGCCCCTCACCCAAATTTTTCTTCCGCTACGCTTCAGAAAAACTCCGTATATCCCTGACGTTATGCTCAATTTTACATTTAAGAACGAAAAAAAAATACCCCTTCAAAAAGATTTATGTAATTCAACTTTTAACTTATATTATTATGATAGTTCCACCTAAATTAAAACAAGGAGATGAGATTAGAATAATCGCTCCTGCCAGAAGTTTATCTTTGCTTTCTGAAGATTTAATAAAATTAGCAAAGGAAAATTTTGAAAAACAAGCGCCGAGCGGTGAAACGGCTATTGAAAATATTTGGCGCTGCCCGCGCCGCGTAATAACCAGTCTGGAAAACTCCCGTCGGCAGCTGGGGTTAAAATTCAGGGTTTATGTCCAAGCCGGCGGCGGCAAAATTCGCGAATGGATTTTTAAAAAAAAGAAAAAAAACGCAGGCAAGCCGCGCAAAACTAAAGCCGCCAATTAAAGGCGGCTTTCTCTATGATAATAACGCGTCTTAATGCGAATCTTCTTTTAGCGTTTCCCCGTTGCCATTGCCGCCGCCATTATTTTTGTGTCGCCAATAAATCCAAAAGATAAACGCTAACGCCGCGAGCGCGAAAATCGTTGAACCGATTTTTAATTTACTCTCCGTTGAAGTTGCGGTTTTAGAAACAAAGCCGGCCGGCTGTTCTGCTTTTAATTTAATCCCGCCCGCGCGTTCCCTCTTATTATTTTCAATTTTAGTAGTGGTAGCGGAAATTTGCGGCAAACGCAAATTCTGCGGTGTGGTAGTTCCGTATTCTTTTTGCAATTTTTCTAAAAGCGTATAATCAATTATTTCCCCCGTCTGCCCGCCGGCGCTAACCGGCCAAACAAACAAAAAAATGCCGCAGATAATATTGCCTAAAAGCAATATTAAAATTCCGATGCCGCCAAAGGCGCTGGCGCAATGGCTTATCCCTCCTCTCATTAACTTGAGAGTTATTCTTTTCATATAGCGCCATCACCTTACGCCATTAGCTACCGTCAACGCAAGAGGAAAAGCTGGAGAAAACATGGGTATAAATAACAAAACTTCAAGATTAACTTTAAATCACAAAGAATTTTAGAATCTGCAAGGGGGTTTGGGGGGACGAACTGAGCGCCATTATTAGCGCGCTAAAGTAAATAAATGTGAAACGCGAATTGAGACCCCCAAAACTTTTTGCTACTTTTTGGTTACAAAAAATAGGTCCCAGCGGCAGCGTTAAATTTATACGAATAAACTATAAAATATCTTTGAAGTGCTTTATTTTCGCCGTCTTTTTATATTTATTAATCGCGACCAATATCAAATCCCCCCGCGGCTCTTTCTGCCATAATTTTTTTGCGGCTATATATTTGCTGATGGCATACTTCAACGCCCGCTGCTTTTTTTGGCTCATTGCTTCCGCGCCGTCACCGTACGCCTGCGACAGCCGCGTTTTTACTTCCGCAAAAACTAACCAATCGCCCTGCTCGGCGACAATGTCCAGCTCCTGATAGCTGTTCTTGACGTTAGTGTCTAAAATTTTATAACCGTGCCGCGTTAAAAAGTCAGCCGCGATTTTTTCACCGAACGCGCCAAGTTCTTGTTTTTGGTTCATATTATCATTTTGTCATTCCCGCCTCGCAATCCCGAGTACTCGGGATGGTGTAAACTCCGGCGGGAATCAAAAATTTTAATATATAACTACGCCATCATGTACTTCCGCCACCGCTCATATAGTTCTTTGGTGGCGTATAAATCGCCAGCACAATATTTGGCTATAGCCAAAATTTTTCCGGCGCGAAAATACGCCGGCACGTCATGGCCGTTCAGGCCGTGGCTTTTGGGAGAGGCAATGCCAAACGCCTTGCAGTAAAAATCCAAATTAAATTTCCGCGCCGCGCCGTGGAAAGTAAGCTGTTCCAATAAATCAACGTGCTCGTTCGCGGCATAGCGATACGGCATTAAATTTTTAGTCGCCTTGACGCCGAGAATCGCGCTGCGAATCAACAAAAACGGACAGTCAAAACCGCGGCCGTTAAAAGTAATGAATTGCCGGTAATTTTTAACATTCGCCCAAAATTTTTCCAAAATTTCCGTTTCGCTTCCGGCCGAATACAAAATATTATTTTCCGTAAATTCTTCTTTTTTATCCGCTTTCTCCGCGCGATAATAAACCGCGCCTTTGTTCGTGTCCGGATTCAGCAGGCCGATGCAGACGATTTCGGCCGTTACGGCGTGCAGGGCCAGCTGATCTTTCGCGCCGGCTATTTCTTCCTCAGTTTTAGAAAATTTTAACAAATATTTCCTTTGCTCTTCGTCAAAATTTTCCCAATCCCGCCCGCTGGTTTCAATGTCAAAAATAATTTTAGTCATATTATCCAAACAGTAGCCACGCCGGTTTAAAAATTAAAAGTATGCCAATGATTAAAATAATAATGCCGCCGGCTAAATTGGCAAACCGGACGTATTTTTTTGTAATGCCGACTATGCGCAAAGTGACCATCGCCACCGTAAAGACCATAATATCGTCCAGCATATACAATAAAATATAAATCAAAAGATAGCCGTAATATTTCCAAACCGGCAATTGCGCCGCGCTTAAAATTGAAGTGTAAATAGCGGGCAAGCCGGCCGAGCAAACTAATTCCACCATATTTACCGCCACGGCTAAGCCGATAACGCCGATAAATGCCAAAAAAAAGCTCTTTTCCGCAATAATGCTTTTTATTTGGTTCATTATTTTTTGCCGCTTGCTTTCGCTCGCGACCGTACAAGTTCCTTCGCGATTTTTATAAAATTCGCGCAACTGATACGCGCCGCTCGCGATAGCGACCAATCCGATACCGAGCCTAATCCAAAACAAAAAGCCGACGAATAAAAAGACATTCAGCCAAGCGGTCATAAACATCAAATATACGATGCCGGAAGTAACGATAAAAGTCAGCCCAATCGCCCACATCCGCCGCCGGTTTTTCATGCCCAGCATCAAACTGATCAAAAAAACCAGCACCCACATGGCGCAGGGATTAAAGCCGTCAATAAAGCCGATTATTACCGAGAGCGCGCCGAGGGAAAAATTTTGCGCGTTTATTTGCCCGACAAAAGGCAGGCTGATCGTCTTTGGCTTGCTTTCGCTCGCGCTGTCGTTATAAATAATTAAATTTTTATCACCGGCAGTATTATTGTTGCCATTTTCATCCGCAATCGCTTGGCCGATATAGTTTGGGTCGCCCGCGGCCTGAAAATAATCAACACCCTGCGCTATCTGCACGCCGGTTGTTTCGTCCGTATAATAGCCGCTGATAGCCTGTCCGCCGATAAAAGTTATCGGCACGCTGCTTGCTTTTAAGTTAAAGTTAAATTTTTGAATGATGCTGCTGATTAACGCGGCGTTATCACGGTTATACCAGACTTCAAATCTATGCACGCTTACATTCGGCCGCTCGCTTTCTAATTTTTTTAAAAAAGCCTCTTCCGTCGCGCAATGCGGACAGCCGTCGCCGTAAAAAAAATAAATGTTCACGGGTTTAGACGCGGTTTGCGCCAAAACGATACTGGGAAACAAAAAAAACAAAAGTAACGGCAAAATCATTACTTTTTTTAAATATGTGAACATAATTTTAGATTTAAGACTTATGATTTTACCTTTTTCCCTGCCATAGCGCCAGCCCTAAAACTATCGCTCCAATACTGATCATCATATCGGCAACATTGAATACCGGCAAAAAAGCTAAATTAAAATAATCAACGACAAAACCAAACTGGAGACGATCGTATAAGTTACTTAAGGCGCCGATGATTATAAACAATATTCCCCAATCAAGGCTGCCGAACCGGCGTGGCTGTTTTACTGTTCTGGATATCAATAAAACGCTTAATGACGCGACAATTGCGGTAATGCCGGCCATAATCGCCGCTTGAGGCAAATAAACGCTAAAGGCTATGTTTTCGTTTTGCCACAGCTCTAAAGTAAAAAAATTCTTAATAATATTTATTTTTTGGTGATAAAGGCTCGTAAGCGCCCAATATTTTAAAACTCTGTCCGCCCCCAACAAAAAAATGATGCTAGCTAAAATAGCACCGATTTTTGCCTTCCTCCTGTTATTGGTATTAAGCATAATAAAACTAAGCGCCGTTCTGCAATTTGTTTTTGCAGCTTACGCAAGCACTTGATACCGGGCGCGCAATTAACCGTTTTTCGCCTATTTCTTTGCCGCAATATTTGCAAATGCCGTAATTGCCTTCGGCGATTCTTTTTAGCGTCTTTTCAATATCCGCCAAATCGCTTTCCAATACTTTGCTTAACGACAAATCTCTCGTATAAGTATCCATTTCTTTGGCATTATCATCATTGCTCGTGCCGATATCTACAAAACGCGGGCGATGCTTGCCTTTGGCATTTTTATCTTCTTCGGCAAAACGATGCAATTCCGCCTCAATCTTTTGTCTTTCGGCTAATAACTCCTTTTTAATTTTAGCGATTACTCTCTTATCCATAAAATTAAGATAAATGTCTTATTTACATAATAACTTAATTTAACATAAAAAACAAGATTTAAATAAAAAAGAGGCCCAGCGGGCCCCCTTTTTTTTATATAAATATAATTTTTGGGAAACCATTTGCTGAGCCCCATCCTGAAATCTTGTTTCTCAACCATCTAGACGATAGTTAAAGAAAATCCCTTCAACTCCAGGATAAAGGAGCTTTTTTGCCGACTGAAAAAAGCGCTTCTCTACCTTCGTGGTGGTAAAATATGCCAAAATTTTTTTGTATAGGCAATTCTACCAAATTTTATTTTTGTTTTTTTTGGCCCGCGTCGGTAGCAGACCCACTTAATGAATAGTAGAGAAGAAAAAATTGATTCAAAGGCTACTCCTTGCGTACATAACCCTTCGAAACAACTTTCTAACTGCTTTTCAATGAACTAATTGAATTATATCATTAAAAACTTATTCGGTCAACAAATTATTATTATTTTTATAACATAAAATTATAACTAATATTAAACAAAAACAAAAAAAATTATTTTGTTAAACTTTATACACAGTTGAAAGTCTACAGTATTGTGGACTTTAAATAATCTTTTCAATTAAGTTATCCACAATTCTGTGGACTTTTAAACATTTATGTTGATAAACTATTACATTAAAAGTCTAGACATCTTTGGACATTCATAAAAAATAATTATATTTTAAAATATTAAAAAAGTCTACAAAACTGTAGACTTTTAAAATTATTGAGGCCTGAGCGGGAATCGAACCCGCGATAGGAGTTTTGCAGACTCCTGCCTTACCACTTGGCTATCAGGCCATTAATTTATATTTATTATAGCTTATAATTTATAATAAAAAAAGCCAGTCTCTCTAGGAACGGCTTTTTTAAAATTTTATTGTTATATTTTAAATTATTCCAAAATAACCTGCAATTTTGCCCGCTTAACGCCAAAACTCTTAGCTTCTGCCTTTACCATCATCCAAACATCTACTCGCTCCTGATAGCGAGGATTCATGCGATCACGCACTATAAAAATTTTATCCCCAAAAAGTTCGGGTATTTTAACTTTTGTGCCGAATTTTAAGAAGTTGGCGGCAATAGTGTCTTCCACGCCATGCTCGCAAACATTAAAGCCGTTAGCGGTAATACAAGGGCTGTCGTCAGTTTGGCCTGGTTCAGAATTATAAGCGGTAACGGTGCGCACGCCAAAATCCGCTGTTTGCATATCCTCATTTGCCGGCAGATGCTCAATAATCGCTAAATCCTCCCTTATTAATTCTACTTCGGTTTCGCCTAAAGACGCGCCATTAGGGGCAATCGCTTCTGTTTGAACCATGTTAGCTTCTACAACCGCTTCCGCGGCTAACGCTGGAGTAAAAAAACCGACAAAATTAAACAAAACGGCTATTAAAAGTCCTAATGCTGCTTTTTTAGTAAATTTTAGCTTTTTTTCAAAGAAAAATGCCTCTATTGGCAAATCTAATTTTTTACCCCAAACCGGCAAAATAAAACCCTTGTTGCTGAATTTAGCCAAAAAACCTTTAAAATCGCCGAATTTACGCTTTTTGTTGTTGATTTTATGCTGGATTATTTCCATATTTTTGTGTTTGTTTTTAATAATAAAAAATCCCTCAAAGATTATTTGCAATGAAGGGATTTTCTTTTATTTTATAATTTTAATTATAGCAGATTTACAATTTTAGTCAATAGTAAAAAACTAAATTTTAGCTAATATTTAATAAAAAATACCGAAAAATATTTTTTATTATTTGCTTTTTTGGGCGGGATGGACGGGACTCGAACCCGCGACCTCTGCCGTGACAGGGCAGCGTTCTAACCAACTGAACTACCATCCCAAATTCAATTTTCAATTGAAAATTGATTTGTCGGGGCGCCGAGATTCGAACTCGGGATTTCCTGCTCCCAAAGCAGGCGCCTTGAACCAACTGGGCCACGCCCCGAAAAACGGTGCCGCGGGAGGGAATCGAACCCTCACTTTCTTCCGAAAACAGGATTTTAAGTCCTGCGCGTCTACCAGTTCCGCCACCGCGGCATATATTTGCATTTTTGCATTAAAACCGCGGATGACAAATTACTCTGTCACTATAATTTATCATCCGCGGTTTTATAATTCAGGGAGCGGGTAACGGGAATCGAACCCGTATCTCTACCTTGGCAAGGTAATATAATAACCATTATACGATACCCGCCTATGCTTCGTTTCAATAGACAACTGTTTTTTATTATACAAGATGCTTATATTTTGACAAGAATAGTAGTATGTTATAATAAATAAATCGCTATGTCAATTTACGCCTTAAACAAACGAGCCAACTTTGATTACCAAATAACCGACATTTATGAAGCCGGCTTAGTTTTATCCGGCCAGGAAGTAAAATCAATCAAGACCGGCCACATTAATTTAAATAATGCTTTCGTCACGCTTAAAAGCGGCGTGCGGTCGGAGCTTTGCTTGATAAATTGCCATATTCCTCTTTATAAATATGCCGGCAATGTGGCTGAATATGACCCGACCAAGGCGCGAAACCTTTTGCTAAAAAAATCGGAAATAAAACGCCTAATTGGCAAAATCAAAGAGCAGGGATTGACACTTGTGCCGATTAAGGTGTATAATAAAGGCGGATTGATAAAGTTAGAATTTGGCGTAGGCAAAGGCAAAAGTAAAATTGACAAGCGCGAAACGATTAAAAAAAGGGAAACAGAGAGAAAATTGCGGCGCATAAAACAACAATATTAGCGTCTTTATCTCAAATCCCAGTTTATTGGGATATTTTTGTATTAAATTCTTAATTTTCAAATAATTTCCATTAAAAATTTAAAATTAGAAATTGAAAATTATTTTCGGGGGTGTTAGGAATCGATGGCATGATCATTTCATAAGGCGCAGGCCGAGCCGTGCCGTTTTTATCTCGTTAAACTATTAAGCGGCAAACATAAGTGTCAACAACTTATTCAGCAAAGTACGATTGGCTTTTGCCAATTTGGCTTTTGCTCCCGCTATGGCCTAATTTAGGTCGTAGCCATCCGTCCTGGCGATGTCTGCTAGCTTGGTTTGGGTGTTATTTTAGCAGAATAGGTTCAATCGGCTTGCATTCGCGGCTTGAACCAAAACAAAAGAATGCTGGCCTTAACAAGTTTTGTTTCTGTTTTAATTGTTAAGGTGAAACTATAATAGAAACTACGCCTGTACGCGCCTTATCACTTGCTTGCCAGACAGGGGTTCAATTCCCCTCATCTCCACAGTTCAAAAAGTCTTTAATTACAGTTAAATTAAAATTTTATTTTACGGGGTGAATTTGAAATACTTGTTAAATATTTTGATTCTATTAAGATAATTAATTATGCGTCGAACTTTCCGCCGGCCAAAACCAAAACCGCAAGTTGAATTTTACCGCATCAACGAACAAATCCGCGTTCCGGAAGTTCGAGCGATTGACGATGAGGGCGCGACTATAGGCGTCATGCCGGTCGCGCGCGCCATCCAGCTGGCCCGCGAACAGGAAATGGACTTAGTGGAAGTTTCTCCCAAAGCCCAGCCGCCGGTGGCCAAAATCACCGATTACGGCCGAATGAAATACCAAAAAGAAAAGCAGATTCAAAAACAAAAAGCCAAACAGAAAAAAACCGAAGTAAAAGACATCCGGCTTTCGCTCCGCATCAGTCCGCACGATTTGGAGATGCGCGTTGAGCAGGCAATTAAATTCTTGGGCCGCGGGGATAAACTCAAGATTGAAATTATTTTGAGAGGAAGGGAAAGACAGCTCGCGAGCAAAGCGATTGAAATTATAAAAAATTTTATTAATAAGTTAAAGGCCGTTGACGCGCTCAATATCGTTGAGGAGCAAGGATTGACAAGACAGATGAATGGCTTTAACATGATAGTCATTAACAAAAAACAATAATGCGAATCCGCAAACTTATTAAATCCGCAATAATTTTTTGAACTATGCCGAAAATTAAAACCCACAAAGCGACCGCCAAGCGCTTTAAAAAAACAAAGACTGGTAAAATATTAAAACGCAAATGCGGCCAAGATCATTTTAACAGCCGCGACCGCGGCAAAGTAACGCGCTCCAAACGCCGCGATGTTTCCATGGCCAAAACGGAAATAAAAACAATTAAAACATTAACCCCATATTATATATAATCCGAATTATCGTTTAATTATTAATAATTTGCATTTAGATTTTAAACCATTGTGATTTTAATAAGTTCGTAGAGCCATCCGAATGCCCCGAATTTTGCTATTAAACTTTTTTTCTTAATTCGCGGCATTCGTATAGTTGCAGAGAGCAGTAAATACGCGGGAAGTATTCGCATTAATGGTTCGCAAACCTATTAAATCCGCAATAACTTTTTGAACTATGTCTAGAGTAAAAAGAGGAACCATGCACGTTAAAAGGAGAAAAAATCTCTTAAAACGGACGAAAGGCTATAAATGGGGCAGAAAAAAATTAATCAAAGCGGCTAAAACCGCCGTGTTAAAAGCCGGCCAGCATTCTTTTGCCGACCGACGCAAAAAGAAAGGCGATTTTCGCCGCGCCTGGCAGATTAAAATAAACGCCGCCGCCCGCGAATACGATTTAAGCTATTCCCGCTTAATTGATTTGCTGAAAAAAAATAACATCGCGCTTGACCGCAAAATATTAGCCGATCTGGCGGCTAACAATAAGCAAATTTTTGCCAATTTAATTGAAAAACTAAAAAAATAAATGAAACTTTTGACTATTATCCAAACCGTAATCGCCGTCGCTTTAATGGCGGTAATATTGTTGCAAAATAAAGGCGCGGGCGCCGGCAGCGTTTTTGGCGGCGGCGACTCAAGCAACGTCTTTAGCACTAAGCGCGGCTTGGAAAAAACTCTTTTCCGGGCAACCATAGCGCTCGCGACCGCTTTTATCGGCTTGGCGCTGGCTAATATAATCTGGCAATAACCGCTTAAGCTCCCGTTAGTTTTTTATTTTGTGCTTGAAAAAAAACCCGACAAATTGCCTTTGACGCAAAAAACAAATAAGCTGACATCTCTTTTTAAAAACAAGAGCGTTTTATTTTTTAAAAAAATGCCCGGTTTTAACCAAAGCAAAAAATCAAAGCGTGGCGAAAGCGTAGACCGAAAATTAATATTTTCCTTATATCAATCGGCTTTGCCGAACTTAAAACAATTTAAATACGTCGGTCAATTCTTATCAAAAAAAGAAACCAGAATAATTCAAGTTTGCCTGGGAATCATCGCCGTTAATATTGTTTTTTTGGGAGCGGTCTTTTACAAAAACAACGTCAAACTGGTGCCGGCTTACGGCAGCAGCTATACGGAAGCTTTGACCGGCTCGCCTAAGCTTGTCAACCCGCTCTACGCTTTAATTAATAACGTTGACGGTGATCTCGCGGCGCTCATTTATTCCGGATTATTAAAAAGAGGCAAAGACAACAATTTAGCGCCGGACCTGGCGGAAAAATTTGAGGCGAGCGATGACGGTAAAACTTATACTTTTTATTTAAAATCGGGTGCCGCGTGGCACGATAAAACTCCCATTTCAGCCGATGACGTCGTTTTTACTTTCCAAGCAATCGCTAATCCCGAATACCGAAGCCCGCTGCGCGTTAGTTTTACCGGCGTTAGCGTAGAAAAAATCAACGAAAAAACCGTTAAATTTTCTTTGGCCGAGCCTTACGCCGCTTTTTTAGAGCTTTTGACCGTCGGCATTCTGCCGGCAAACATTTGGTCGCAAATTTCACCAGCGGCGGCCAACTTAGCCGATCTTAACTTAAAACCGATAGGCAGCGGCCCGTATAAATTCAAGTCTCTCGCTAAAGACAAGGCGGGGCGCGTCAGATCTTACGAGCTGGAAGCTAATCAAAACTATTTTGGCCAAAAGCCTTATGTCAGCGTTTTAGTCTTTAAATTTTTTCCCTCTTTTGAAGAGAGCGTCAGCGCTTTGAATGAAGGGAAGGCCGAAGGATTGGATTATTTGCCGAAAGAATATGAAGAAAAAATCGTTGATAAAAACAAATTCAATCGCAATTATCTGGCTCAGCCTCAATTTACCTCTTTGTTTTTCAATCAAAATAACTTAGGCGCGCTTAAAGACCTTAAAATTAGGCAAGCGCTCGCCTACGGTTTGGATAAAAAATCAATTACCGCCGCTTTGCCGCACGCCCAATTTATTGACAGCCCGATATTGCCGATTTTTACCGGTTTCGTTAATCCCGATATCATAAAATATGATTTTGACCCGGATAAAGCGCGGGCCTTAATTGCCGCGGCCGGCTTTAAAGCGACAGCCGTCAAAGAAGAGCCGGATAATACCGCCACTACCTCGGAAAAAAGCCTGCCCGGACCGGGAATTTGGCAAAAAAAAGATAACGATTTTTTAGTCGTTACGCTTACGACCGTCAATCAGCCGGATGCGGTGCAAACGGCGGAATTGGTCAAAAAAGCTTGGGAAAATCTAAACATAAAAGTAAATCTTGATGTTATTCCCATTGAATCGGCGCAGGGAGACAGAATCAGGCCTAGAAATTACCAAGTTTTATTGTACAGCGTAATTCTGGGAGCCGACCCCGATCAATATCCTTTTTGGCACTCTTCTCAAATCGGCCCGAGTGGTTTAAATTTTGCTAATTACAACAACAAAGAAATCGACGCTCTATTGGAAGATGGGCGCATTACCGGCAAAACGGAAGTGCGCCGGGAAAAATATAAAAAATTTCAGGAAATAATCGCGCGCGATTTGCCGACTATTTTTCTTTACAGCCAACCTTACTCCTATCTCCAGTCTAATAAAATTAAAGGCTTTGATACTGATAAAATTATCATCGCGAGCGACCGTTTCTCTAACATCTCTAACTGGTACATTAACACCCGGAAAAAAATTGTCTGGTAAACTATAAGTCAAAAGTCCATAAAGTCCTTAAAGTCGTTGGATAAAAATTTCCTTTGACTTTATAGACTTTCGACTTTACGGACTTTATGGACTTTTAGCGTTGCCGATGTGGTGAAATTGGTAAACACGTACGGTTCAGAGCCGTATGCCGCAAGGTTTGTGGGTTCAAATCCCACCATCGGCACTAACTTAAGTCAAAAGTCCATAAAGTCTGTAAAGTTCTTAAAGTTATTGGATAAAAATTTCCTTTGACTTTATAGACTTTCGACTTTACGGACTTTACGGACTTTTTACTCTCTTATTTATGTTTATTCGCAAACCGCAATTAAAAACGACGGCTAATAAAACCAACGCTCCCGCTAATTTTCCCGCCACTTTTGGCGAACAAAAAAATATGCATGACCCAAAAAGGCCGGCTTCCGCCAAACCGGCTGATTTTTTGCGCCGCCGTTCGCGCAAATCCCGAACGCAAAATACTCCGGCGCGGCCGCCTTCATTTACTCGTGGTTCGCTCCAGCCGATTCGTTCTTCCCGTCCGCAAAAAATTGAGCGCTTGCGCCGGCCGGCGATAAAAGACGGGAGTAATAACTTAAAAATTTACTGTCTGGGCGGACAGGAAGAGGTGGGGCGCAACTGCACGGTGTTTGAATACGGCGATGATATTGTAATGCTAGACATGGGCATTCAGTTTCCGGACGAAGATATGCCCGGCATTGATTATATTATCCCCAATGTCGCGTCTTTAGAAAATAAAAAAAATAAAATCCGCGGCGTTATTTTCAGCCACGGGCATTTGGATCACATCGGCGCCGCGCCCATGCTCTTGGAGCAATTAGGCAATCCAACCATTATCGGGCGGCAATTAACTTTAGCCTTAATTAAAAACCGGCAGGAGGATTATAAGCGCGGCACCGCGGTAAAATTAAAAACTATCGTTGTTCAATCTTTAGCGCAAACTTTGGCTTTGGGCAAATTCAAAATTTCTTTTTTTCCGGTGGAACATTCCATTATGGACGCGGTCGGCGTCATAATTCAGACGCCGCAAGCGACCGTGATCCATCCGGGCGATTGGGCGCTGGAACCGAATCCGGTTGAAGGCCAAGCTGTTTCTTACGAACATTTAGCCAAGCTCCCGTCTCCGCGCATACTGATGCTGGAAAGTTTAGGCGCGACTAAACTAAAAGAGCGGGTGTCCAATAAAACCACTAATGAAAATATTGAGCGGCTGATTGATTCCGCTCCGGGGCGTATTATCATCGGCACCTTTTCCTCCCAAATTGAGCTGGTCAAGCATATTTTGGAGTACGCGGAAAAAATCGGCAAGAAAGTAGCGCTGGACGGCTACAGCATGAAAATGAATATTGAAATTTCCAAAGAGCTTGGCTATGTTAAAGCGCACAAGACGACTTTTATCGGCGTGGAAAAAATTCATGAGCATCCGGACAATAAAATTATCGTCATCTGCACGGGCGCGCAAGGCGAAAGCAACGCCTCGTTCGCGCGCATCGTCAATAATAATCATCGCTATATTCAGATTCAACGCAACGACAGCGTGGTTTTTTCTTCGTCTATCATTCCCGGTAATGAAGCGACCGTGCAAAAATTAAAAGATCAAGTTTATCACTTGACTGAAAACGTCTACCACACGGAAATTATGGACGTGCATTCCAGCGGCCACAGCACGGCGGAAGACATCAAAGAAGTTTTGCGGCAAATCAAGCCGGATTATTTTCTGCCGGTCTACGCCAACTATTATATGCTGGTGGAAGCGAAAAAAATCGCTCTGCGTTCCGGATTTTTATCCAGCAAAATTTTTGTCCTCTCCAACGGCGAAATTTTGGAATTTAAAGACGGCAAGCCGAAACTCGCCAAAGAAAAAGTAAATACGGATTATGTGATGGTGGACGGCTTGGGCATTGGCGATATTTCCGAAATCGTTTTGCGCGACCGGCAAGTAATGTCCGAAGACGGCATGATTGTCGTCATCGCGACGATTTATTCCAAAACCGGCGAATTGGTCGGCAATCCCGACATCATCTCCCGCGGCTTTATTCATATGAAAGAAAATAAAAAGCTGGTGGAAGACACGCGCCTGAAAGTAAAAGAAATCGTCACTTCCGGCGAAACTTCAACCAAGGCCGACGAAAATTTTATCAAAAATAAATTACGCAATACTTTGGGCGAATTCCTCTTCCGCAAGACGCAAAGGCGGCCAATGGTTTTGCCGGTGATTATAAAGGTGTAAAATTGACCATTCACTCTAATTTTGGTACAATAAAAAAGACCATAACCGGTCTTTTTTGTTATAAGTTTAAAGTCTTTTTATTTCCCCCTCGCCCCGCGGGAGAGGGGACAGGGGGTGAGGGTAAATGTCCAATAACTTCAAAAAAATCGGATTAAATATTCTAATCCTCCTATTTCAAGGAGCATATTTTAGCGTTAGATTTTTAGCGCTCGGTGCCCGCGATTTGCTGATAACGCCCGCTTATTCCATATCCAAAAAACTTTTTGGCAAAACAATTATCAAGCTGTACGGCCAATTTTTGATTTTAAAAACAAAAATTAATTTTGGCGGCCGGGGGCGGATGACTAATGTTCTTTTATCAAGTCATTTGACTCATTTTACGATTATTGGCGTCACCGCCGTTATTTTAATCATCAATTTGACCGTTAGCGGGCAAAAAACTTTCGCGGCGGACGAAGCGGCTCCCAAACCAATCATTTTTAATTTAATTGAAAGCGAATTCGCGGCGGACGAACAACTGATAGTGGAAACTTTTGACGAGTCAGCGACGGTAACGCCGGAAGAAGAAAATTATTTAAAAAATTTAGCCAGCGTCAGGGTCCAGCCGCAGGCCGAAATGAAAGCGGTAGGGGAGATGGAAACCGAGAGCCCGGAAAGTTTGGCTTACGGCGGCAGCGCGGTTGTCAAACCGAATCTGGCGCAGACAAAAAAAATCAAACGCCCGCGCACGGCTATTATCTTTCATACGGTGCAACCGGGAGAAACCGTAAGTGTGATCGCTCAAGAATACGACATTTCAGTCAGCACTATTTTGTGGGAAAATAATTTAACCGCTTATTCTTTAATACGGCCCGGCGATACTTTGGCCATTTTACCGGCTAGCGGAATTTCTTATGTTATCCAAAAAGGCGATACCTTGCCGGCTATTGCCAAAAAATACGACGTTGCGCCGGAAGAAATCATTAGTTTTAATAAACTAGCGAGTTCCGGTTATCTGAGACAAGGGCAAAAAATTATTATTCCGGGCGGCAGTAAAAAATACACCGCTCCGTCGTCAACAAGCTATTCCGGCCTAGCCGCTTTGAAGCAGTTAATCGTCCCGCCTTCAGCGCAAGCGGTTAAGGGCAATAAGATGAATTGGCCGACTGACGGGCACCGAATTACGCAATACTATAACTGGCGCCACCACGCCGTGGATATAGCTAACAAAATCGGCACGCCGATTTACGCGGCGGATGCCGGAACGGTTGAAGCGGCCGGCTGGGGCACGGGCTATGGCAATGAAATCGTCATTGACCACGGCGGCGGCAAGAAAACCCGCTATGCCCATGCCTCCCGGCTCTTCGTAGGCAAAGGCGATACGGTCAGCAAGGGTCAGACTATCGCCGCGATGGGCTCTACCGGCTGGTCAACCGGCCCGCACTTGCATTTTGAAATAATTATTAATAATATTAAATATAATCCGCTTGACTTTATAAAGTAATAGTTACATAGTTGCTTAGTTAATTAGTTACTTAGTTTGCAAACACCCCTATTACTGATTAATGGGCTCTTTTACTAAGTAACTAAGCAACTAGATAACTAATTAACTAATCTTATGCATTTTATCATTGGCCTTATCGGCATGGTGGTCGGCGCGCTGATAGTTATTTACTCGGAAAAAATATTAAACGCTTTCGGCGTGATTCCTTTTTTTGAAAAATACCTCGGCACGGAAGGCGGCTCGCGCCTTGGTTACAAACTGATCGGCATCTTTGTTTTCTTTATTTTTATGCTAATTTTTTTAAACATGCACCAAAATTTTATTATGTGGATTTTAGGTCCGATACTTAGGCCGATGCAAAAAGCTGCACTTTAAATAATAAATTCCAAATACTAAATTCCAAAAAAATTTTAAGCTTCAAATTTTAAATTATAAAGTTAAACTTTGAAATTTGGAATTTTCCCGACTTATATCTGGACATTGGGCCGTTAGCTTAGCTGGTAGAGCGCCGCGTTTGCAACGCGGAGGTCGCCGGTTCGAATCCGGCACGGTCCACCAGATTGAATTAGTCGCCTCGCTCGGGGCTTCCTCCTTCGCAATTTGTGCTACGGCGGACAAGTCGCCCCTCGCTTCGGCGGGCAGTTTTGCGAGCAAATCAAAGGGCACGGCGGATTCAAAAAAAATCAAAAAGGTGATTAAGATGCAAATAGTTATGGAACTCCTGCGAAATTTTGAACAATTGAACAAAAATGATGTTTTTCTTGCCGGAGGCAAAGGAGCTTCGCTTGGTGAAATGATACAAGTGGGCATTTCTGTTCCGCCCGGATTTGTTATTCTCTCAACTGCTTTTGAAAAATTTTTGGAAAAAACGGACTTAAATATCGAGATTGATTCAATTCTTCACTCCGTAAATCACAAAAAAACTCATACTATTGAAAATGCGTCAGAGAAAATCAAGGCGTTGATATTGGGTGCAGAGATGCCTGGGAATATTAGCGAAGAAATCCAAAAATTTTTCAAAAACCTTAATACAAAATATGTAGCAATCAGATCATCTGCTACTGCCGAAGATTCGGCAAGCGCGGCATGGGCTGGACAGCTCGAAAGTTATCTAAATACTATAGAGGAAAATCTATTGGAAAATGTGAAAAAATGTTGGGCTTCACTATTCACGCCGCGCGCCATTTTCTATCGGTTTGAAAAAGATTTGCATAAACAAAAAATATCCGTTGCCGTTGTTGTGCAAAAAATGGTTGAGAGCGAAATGTCTGGCGTTGCGTTTTCAGTTCATCCAATTACTCAAGATAAAAACCAGCTTATTATCGAAGCAGGATTTGGCCTCGGAGAAGCTATTGTTGCAGGACATATTACGCCGGATAGTTATGTCGTTGAGAAAACCGAGTGGCGAATTTTAGATAAGAACATCAACTTTCAAAAAAAAATGTTAGTAGTGGCAGATGGTGGGGGTAGTAAGTGGCAAGAACTCACCGAAAAACAAAGTAAACGGCAAGTTCTTTTCGATTCCGAGATTTTAGATTTAGCAAAATTAATTGTAAAAATAGAGAGGCGCTTTGGTTTTCCGGTGGATGTAGAATGGGCGAAAAAGACAGACAAATTTTATGTCCTACAAAGTCGTCCAATTACTACATTAGCAACTCAACGGGTCCAAGAAATGTCCACTGAATATGTGAGAATATTTGAGAGTACCGGAATGCCTTTTTTGATTAACAGTATTACCATAGAACATTACAAACCTCTTAACGCAGTAGCGATCTTTAGAGATAATTTATGGACAACCTATCTCCCTAAAAAAGTACAAGCTGAAACCTTGAAATATGGCATTGAGCTTTTTGGTCACAAAAATAAGTTTATGCAATATGTTAAAGATTTTGAAGAATATAAAAAGCGTTCAATCAAGCTCTTTGATGACGTCTGCTCGCGTGAGAAAATTTTTAGAAATGACTTAGAAAATTTTTTTAATTTGATTTCTGAACTGTGGCTTTACTACAGAAAAACAGAATTCTTTTATGTGGACGATGCTTATAGAAAATCGCAACAAGATAAAACAACAGCTAAAAATCTTAGGCACTTGGAGGAAATAAAGAATTCCGGCAGAGGACATTTGAACAAAATGATTTTTGGAGATACTTCTTATTTAAGTAAAGCTTTAAAAATTTTAAGCAAGCAATTCGAAATTTCTCCAGATAATCTTTTTTGGTACTCAAAAGATGAAGTTATGGGCTTGTATGAGAAAAAAAGTATAGACGAAATGAAAATTCGGAATAGGAAATTTGCTTATGTTTTTTTGATTAAAAACGGAACTTTAATAACTTTTCAAGGAGAACAAGCCAAAGATTTTATTTCATCTTTTATTGTAGAAGTCTCAAAAGATGAGATACGAGGGATTGTGGCAAATCCAGGAAAAGTTAGGGCTAAAGCTAAAGTTATGAAATATGGAGCAGATACTTTTGATAAGGTTTCTCAGATAATTAAGAAAATGAAAAATGGAGATATCTTGGTGGCGGAAACAACGTCTCCAGAAATAATAGCCGCTTGTAAAAAGGCCTCTGCAATCTTGACTAATCAAGGTGGATTACTTTCACACGCCGCTATTGTAAGCAGAGAGCTAAACATTCCTTGTATCGTTGGATTAAATAATATAACTCACTTGGTTAGCGACGGGGATATTTTAGATGTTGATGCAATTAATGGCACGGTTAGGATTTTGAAATGAAGCCGCCGCGCTTTTTAGCGAGCGGGCAAAAAATGGAGGGGTTTTAGGGGAGGAAATTTTTTGCCCGCGAGCCGAAGCGAAGACCTGCCGCCTGCTCTGTTAGGAGTAAAAGCCAGCGAGCGAAGCGAGTGGCGGCGGGGCGAAGCGTTCAAAATTCGCAGTCCGGATTTTCGTCAAAAAAAGTTCGGATTTCGTCCAACAAACACCACAAAATAAAAATCCCCCCGGCTTTTGGCTGGGAGGATTATTTTTTGGCAAAACAAATTATTAATCGGCATGCAATGGCACTTATTATCAAAAAATTTTATCCCAAACCGTCAGGCCGCAGAAAAAAAGGAAAGTAAAAAAAAATTAAAAGCATGATTATTTTGCGCCAAATTTTTATTTTTTTTATGAGCCGAGCGGCTAAAAATGTCGCGATGGGCACGGCTAAAACTAAACCGATACTGCCGGTAAAAGTTCTGACTATCTCCGTGGCAATCATTTCGTTGTCGATTATCTGATTAAAAGTCAAAAACGGCGGTTGTTTAACGCTAAATAAAATAAGTAGCGGCAAAGAAGCACCGGCGTAAGCTAAAAACAAGGTGTTAACCATTGAGCTTAAATGCGAAATTCCCACTCGCATGGCTTGATGGTAAATTTGATTTTTTGTCAGTCCCGGATTTGACGCCTTTAATTCTTTAACCAAGACCACTTGAGAAATTATTACATCATCTAAAACACCTAGGGTGCCGATAATAATGCCGGCCAGCAAAAGACCTTTAATATTGATGTTGCCGCCCGCAAGCCCAACCAAATACATCGCTTCTTCGCTCGCAAAACCCGTTAATTTTGCGATGGCCGAAAACCAGACGGATAACAAGCCGGTAATTACCAAAGAAATTAAAATAGCGAAAACAGCGATCGTTGACGTTCGCTTAAATCCTTCCGTAATGTAGACGGCTAAAATTAAAATAAAGAATGAGCCGATAATACTAATTAGGAGCGGGTCGCTGCCGGACAATATTTTAGGAATAATAAATTTCAAAATAATCAAAAAAGTTAATAACAAGACAATCAACGCCCGCAACCCTTTTAAACCGCCGACGGCGATTACAATTAAAGCAAATAAAAACGCCAGCCAATAAATGGGATTGGCGCGGGAAAAACCAATCACGTAAAAATTTTTCTCTCCCTCCGGTCCGGGGCTGTAATTGACCAAAACTTTATCGCCGACCGTATACTCACTCGCGGACAAAACGTCAAATTTTGTTTCGTCAAAAATTATCTCCCTGTCTTTCCAGTCCCCCTCAAGCCCTCGGAGTTTTAATTTTTGCTGGATGGAAATTGAGCCGTCATCGCGCGTAATGTTTTTTTGTTCAATAATTTCCACGACCCTAGCTTTAAAAATTTCTTCACTTTTTTGCTCCGGATTATTTTGCGCTAATAACAGTGCGGACGGTAAAAAAAGAAAAGTAAACATTAATATTATGGTTTTAAATTTCATATTTTTACTCTTTAATAATTTTGATCGCTTTCCCGTTTATTAAAGCGTCGGCGATTTTTTTGTAAGCCGAATCAAGAATTCTTTGATAGGTGCTTTGGGAGGTGCGCATTTTACCGGCCGCTGTTTGCTGTTCCAAATCATTAATGTGGCGCAAGCGATAAGCTTCCATCTCTTCGGTGGTTAATTCCACAATTTTAAGCTCCCGCATCGGCACGCCTTGAGGTTTAAAATAAGTGATGTTAGGGTTAAAACTGATTTTGCGGCAAAGTCTTGGCCTAGACATATTATTTATTCTGCGATAAAAACCGCCGCCGCAATCACAGTCGTCCATAAACCGCTTTTGTGCGCGCCGACTCCTTTAGTTAAAAAATTTTTTTGGGGTATCATATTTTTTACAAATTATTGCTTCTTAATATTGAATAAAATTGAATAAATTTAATAATAATGCTATTCTTTCATTGAAAGAAGGCTACCCGGCCCCTTTTTTATGAAGAGGCCGGTTCCTGTGCCTTCTTTTATTTTTTCTGGTCTTTCAACGCGGCTTTTTCCTCGCGAACTGCGGCTAGTTCTTCGGTAAGCGCTTTTTCCTCGTCTTCCAAAGCAGCCAGTTCGTTCTTAGGAGAAATAAATCTCCTAAAGCCGAAGCCATAACCGCCACGGCAACCCCAGCCTTGCCTTAAACCGCCTCCGCAGGAACCTAAACCTCGGCCAATTCTTGGGCCATATCCCATCGGACCAGTTCCATTTAATCCTGGCATATATTTTTTCACCCCCTTTTTTAATTTTATAGGCAGTTCGGCCTTGAGCCACTGTCTATTATGAATATACACCCATAATGATTTTCTGTCAATATCAGTTTAATTCGCAAAATAAAAAAACAACTTAGGCGTCCATCAACTGTTTTTATTTTTTAACCTTAAATTATTTTATCCCAAACCGTCAGGCCGCAGAAAAAAAGGAAAGTAAAAAAAATTAAAAGCATGATGATTTTGCGCCAGAGCCGCGCTTGAAACTCTTTGGGCAAAACTTTGTGGTTCAGCCAGTTGGTAAGCGCGATATGGACGACCATAGAAAAGGCATTGATGACGGCGCCGAGTATGATTAAAAATTGCGGCTCGTAAATATTAAATAAAAATAAAATTACGCCAAAAGCGATTTGCGCCCAGATAAAACCGAAATATATTTTAGACAAATTAATCTTGCCGTTCTGATTACCGCCCAATTTTTTCAGCGCTAAATTTTCCGCCATAATGCGCGAGGTGGAATCCATAATGCCTAATTGCGTTTGAAAAAGCATTACAGACACTATAAATAAAAACAACATTCCGATCCAAGGCGCGAGCAAACCGCCGATAGCCAGCCCCTCGTTAATGACGAATAAAATCCCTTGCGCGTTAGTCGGATTGCCAAAAGTAGTTGAGTATGCGAGCAACATTAACAAGCACATTGCTAACGCGCCCAAAAACCAAAAAACAATCAAGTGTTCAATGCTAACTTTGCGCCACCAAGCGCGAAAGCGCGCCGTACTGGTAGCGTCAATTTTAAAATCCTCGCCGGTTAATTTTACCGTCTGGTGCTCGCGGATGTCGCGAAACAGCCCGGCGATTTTTTGCGAGTGATAACCCATGCCGTAGCCTTTTTCCCGAATGTAAATTGATTGCGTCAGGTTTAAATTTCCGCCCGCGCCGGCGTAGGCGAACGCGCCCAAAAAAACCGCCAAGCTCATGCCCGAAGGCCAAAATAAAAACCCGTCGCCGATACCCGCTATGCCTTGCCCGAGCGCGAGCCAATCAACGCCGCGCGCGATGATAAAAGTCAAAACTAAAATAAACGGGATGCCTAAAATGATAATTATTTTAGTGATATGCTCCATCATCGCGTACACTGTTTTGCCAATACTTAAAATCAATCCGATTAAAATTAAAAAAATAATCGCCACCCATTTAAAATCAGTAATGCCAAAAACAAAACTAAACACTTGCGCGCTCGCGGCAATGATTCCAGGCAGACCGAAGCCAATAAAAGTAGAAGCGATAAACCATAGTGGCGCGAGGCGCCATAATTTGTTCATTCCGACAAAAACCGATTCGCCTTTAACCAAAGCATAGCGCTCTATTTCCATATTGATAAAATACTGGCAAGTAATGCCTAATACCGCGCCCCAGGCAATGCCTAAGCCGAAGTTGGCGGATAAATACGGCCACAAAATCACCTCGCCCGAACCCAGGCCTAGGGCGAGGATGATGAAACTGGGTCCGAGGAGTTTGGAAAATTTTATTGGAGCGGGGAATTGCTTGGACATAAAATGTTTGAGTTGGCAGTATGATAGCATTGTATCATACTGTCAAAAAAATAGAACCACAGCGCAGCTATTGGCGCTTGGCACATAGAAATTTTGCGAAAATATATTTGCAAAAAATAGAATCGTGATATAATTATACACAGGATCGTTTACGATCAAACGGAAGAGTCGACTTCCGTGCCCACTGTACGCTTCTGCGGACATACAAATTTTCCAAGGAGGCGGCGAAGGCGTACGCTGTTATGGCAAAGAAAAAAAAAGGAAAGAAGAAGTAATAACTTCGTCTCATAAAACAGCCCTGATTAATGTCAGAGCTGTTTTTGCATTTTAGGATTTGATTCTTCGCGCTGCCGCTGTCGCTAACAATCCAGTCAATACAAGTTGCAAAAGCGGACTTAAGCCAAGACCAAAAACCGTCGGCATCGGGTTGCTGTAGGTCCACTGATGAAAAGTATAAACGGCCTTATATTCAATAATGGCGGCAACGATAATGCCAGTA
>PFAS01000074.1:22798-22958 GCA_002778635.1 Candidatus Falkowbacteria bacterium CG10_big_fil_rev_8_21_14_0_10_43_11
TACCCGCCGCGTACGCCATCAGCGGCCAAAAACTTAAATTAAAAGTATGCGACGCGTATAAATAAGGCGCGTGCAACGATTCCCAGATAAAATTACTGACATAGGCCATCAAGGCAAATACGGCAATAACTTTCGCTTTGTTTCGCATATTTAATATTAC
>PFAS01000074.1:23042-25772 GCA_002778635.1 Candidatus Falkowbacteria bacterium CG10_big_fil_rev_8_21_14_0_10_43_11
ATAGAACAAAGCGAAAAACATATTTTGCTTGATTTTCGCCATGGTCTCTTTGGACAATTGAATGGCGCTGACCACATCGTTCAGGTCGTTTTTGACGATGACGATGCCGCCGGTTTCCATGGCCACATCCGTGCCCGAACCCATGGCCAGCCCTAAGTCGGCTTGAGCCAAGGCGGGTGCATCGTTTATGCCGTCTCCGACCATGGCTACTTTTCTGCCCCCGGCTTGCAACTTTTTAACTTCATTGGCTTTGTCTTCGGGCAAAACTTCCGCGAGCACATTGGTGATGCCGATTTGCGCGGCAATGGCTTTAGCCGTGCGTTCGTTATCGCCGGTAATCATGTAGATTTCAATACCCATTTTTTTAAGTTTGGCCACGGCTTCTTTGGATGTTTCTTTAACCGTATCGGCCACGGCCACGGCGCCGATTATTTCCTGGGTTGTGGCTAGCGTCATGACGGTTTTGCCCTGTTCTTCCAATTTATTTATTTTTCTCCTGATTTTTTCCAGGTCTAAATTGGCAATGTCAGTTATCATTTTGCCGTTGCCGAAGAAATATTTTTGGCCGTCAAGTTCGCCCGTTACGCCATGGCCGGGAATGGCCTGAAAATTTTTGACTTCGCTTAAGCTGATGTTTTCCTCTTGGCTGTAGCCGTAAATAGCTTCGGCCAAAGGATGTTCGGACAGTTTTTCCATACTGGCCGCAACCGCGATGATGTCTTCTTCATCGCGCCCGGCAAAGGTTAAAATATCCGTAACTTCCGGCTTGCCCTTGGTCAGCGTGCCGGTTTTATCAAAGATAATGGCTTTGATTTTGCAGGCCGCTTCCAACGGCTCGCCGCCTTTAACTAAAATGCCGTATTCAGCGCCTTTGCCTGTCCCAACCATAATGGCGGTGGGCGTCGCCAGACCCAAAGCGCAGGGGCAGGCGATAACGATAACGGCCGTAAAGGCCATTAAAGCAAACGCCAAGCTGGATCCCAAAAAGAAAAACCAGACGGCAAAAGTCATAATCGCGATGGCGATGACGATGGGCACGAAGTAGGCGGAAATGGCATCGGCGAAAGCCTGAATCGGCGCTTTTGACCCTTGCGCCTCTTCCACCACGCGGATGATTTGCGCGAGTGCGGTTTCCGCGCCGACTCTGGTGGCTTCAAACTCAAAACTGCCGTTTTTATTAATGGTAGCGCCAAAAACCATATCGCCCGGATGCTTTTCTCCCGGAATGCTCTCGCCGGTTAGCATGGATTCGTCCACGGCCGAGCCGCCTTTGATGATTTTGCCGTCAACCGGGATTTTCTCGCCCGGCCGCACGACGACGATGTCGCCTTTAACCACTTCGTCAATTGGAATGTCTTTAATCGCTCCGGCGCGATTGACGCGCGCGGTTTTGGCCTGCAGGCCCATTAATTTTTTTATGGAATCGGATGTTTTTCCCTTTGCCCTTGCTTCCAGCCATTTGCCGAGCGTGACGAAAGTAATCAGAAAAGCCGCGGTTTCAAAATACAGCTCGGGAATTTTTACTCCCCCAAGGCCGATCAGCGAACCGGTTTGAATGAAGTAAATGATAAAATACACTAAGCTGTAAAGGTAGGCGGTGGAGGTGCCGATGGCTATAAGACTGTCCATATTAAAGGTTTTCATTTTCAGCGATGACCACATGCCCCCATAGAAGCCGTAGCCGATAATGAATTGCACTGGCGTGGCTAAGAGCAAAGAAACGATGCCAAAATAAGGCGGGAGTGAATTAACGCCCGGCAGCCACTTAAAAAAATCTATTAACATGAAATACAGCATGGGTAAACTTAGAATCATGCTGATGAGAAATTTTTTGCGGTAGCCGGTTATTTCCGCCCGTCTTTTTCTGGCTTCAAACTCCGTGTCGCGAGCGTCAACTATTACGGCTTTATAGCCGGCCGCTTTTACGGCCGCGATCAGGTCGGCCGCAGTGGCTTTCGTTTCGTCAAACAGGACGGAAGCTTTTTCCGCGGCAAAATTAACGTTGCCCTCTTTAACGCCCGGAACTTTTTTTAGCGAACGCTCAATAATATTGGCACAGGAAGCGCAGTGCATGCCGGAAAGCGACAAGCTGATTCTTTTGCTGGCGCTTAATTCTTTCGCCTCTGTGGCGGGAACGGCCGTCGGCTTGACTGGCAATCTGTCCGGCCCGGCGGCTGATTTTTTCTCCGTGCCCATGACTTTATCAAACAGGTTTGAGAGATTCGCCGATTTGGCCAGCTGGTCAATAAAATTTTGCGAGTCGCGATCGTTTTCCGGCATATCAAATTCCGCTCTTTTATCGTTTTTTATTTTACCCTCAAAATAAGGCTGGCCGTCGTGGCCGGTAAGAACCCGGCCTTCCGCCTGTACGCTGGTTTCCAGCTTGACTTTAAGTGGTTTGCCAGTTGACGGTTGTTTCAAAGACACCTGACCGTCTGGCAATGTTGCCACTGCGCCCGGCAATTCAGCCGCGTTGATAATTTCCACTTCGTAGCCGGCCTTTTTCACCGCCGCTAAAACCTCTTCTTCCTGATTAAGAGCCAAATCTAAATCAAGCTCGCCCGTCCCCGCGGCCGAATTTATTTTAATGTTGCTTGCTCCGGCAAGTTCGCCGAGCTCCATGGTAATTATTTTTTCGCACGAAGCGCAGTGCATGCCGGTTATTTTTAATTTAAGATGTTTTTTCATATTTTTTAGATTACGCCGTAGCCGTTTTTAATTACTATCTCC
>PFAS01000074.1:25794-28714 GCA_002778635.1 Candidatus Falkowbacteria bacterium CG10_big_fil_rev_8_21_14_0_10_43_11
TGGCTTTTAACAAGCTGTTTTCATTTACTATGGCGCAAGACGAACAAGACATGTTGGTTATTTTGAATTGTATTTTCATATAATTATTATTACTGTACTTTAATAATACCACGCGGCACGCCCATTGCACAGGTGATGGGGTAGTCGCCGGTTTTTTGCGGAGTAAAATTCATCACGATAATTTTACCGGCCTGCAGATATTCCGGCTCTTCGTACAGACCCGGCACCACAATCGTACTCATACAGCCATAACCGTTTTCCTTAACGTCAATTTCCAGCTTTACCGGTTTGCCTGCCTGTACCACAAACGAATTGGGCTCAATATCAGCGTCATAAGTATAAGTTGTTTTGATTACCTGCGTACCTTGGCTGTCATCAACATTGCGGCTGTCATTCTCTGATAATGGAGTTTCTGCTTCTCTCCCCTCGCCCGCCGACGCGGCGGGAGAGGGGGTAGGGGGTGAGGGCCTTCTGCCGCCGCAACCGCAACCGCCGCTTGAGCCGCAAGCGCTTCCCGGAACAGTCTGCAAAGTAAAACTATTATCGGGATTTACCGCGCTTGATTTTGCGCCCGGTTCAACAACATTAAAACTGCCCGTATACATTCCCATACTGCAAGAAAAATTAATGCGGCCCGCTTGCGTGGGTGTGAACTCAACGACGTTTTGACCCGGCTTTAAGTTAAAACGCAAATTCAGGGACGGCACAACCAGGCTGGAAGCGCAGGAATATGGCGCTTGCGCGTTAATCAGCCAGCGCACGGGAATGCCTTTTTGGATGGTAAAACTGCGCGGCGAGTAACCGGAATTTCCTTCGGTCATCCGCACAACTTGCGCGCCATTTTCCAATGTTACGTTAGGGTCGGCCGCGGCTGTTTTGTTTTGCGCCGCGTTAACTGGCGAATTAAAATTCCAGCCAAGCAAGCGCGACCCGTTGGCAAAATTGAATAACGCGAGCGCGACGACCACAAGTCCCGCGAACTTAAAAAACCGTTTGGCAAATACGCCTTTCACGATTGATGTAATGCCGCCGACGCTTAATAGTCCGGGCGCGGTGCCTAAAGAAAAAATTCCCATGATCAGCGCGCCGGAAACAAAACTGCCGCTACTAATCGCGTACAACTGCATGGCTTGCGTAAAGCCGCAGGGCAGAAAAAAAGTCAAAGCGCCCGTCATAGCCGCTTGTTTATGGTTATACTCCTGTATATGATGTTTGATGCCGAACAAACGGCTAACGCTTTTAGGCAAAGTGAATTTCCAATTTGTCAGCCAAGGAAAAACATCCACGAGTTGCAGACCGACAATAAGCATCACAACGCCAACTGCCAGCGTTAATATTCCGGTTGCCGTATTTGATAACTGCAAAGCGCTGCCCACAAGCCCTAATAATCCACCCAAAAACGCATAGCCGGCAACACGGCCCAGATTAAAATACAGATGCGGCCGAAACTTTTGCCACGGACTTGCCTCCGGATGCGCTTCGGCGTGGCGCGTGGCAATGCCCAATACTATTCCACCCACGAGCGCCATGCAGGTAGAAAAACCGGCTGTGAGCCCGACCAGCAGAACGACAGGCAAACTAAAAGAGCTTGACGCTAAACTCGCGCCAAAATTCAGGATGCCAAAATTTTTAAGCGCCAGATACGCGAGGATAAAGATAAAGAAAGCAGCCCCTAAATCCTGATAGTCGCTCAAATTATGATTGAACCATGTTTTTGGTTTGGCCACGCCGATTTCATAGCCGGCGGCGCGAATGGCTTCCGCCACTTCATGGTCGTTTGGTTTTTGCTCGTGATAAAAAATATCCACGCCGGCGCGCGCCACGCTTGCTTGCGAACGCGTCACTTCGGGAATCTGGGACAAATGCTCTTCCACCAGCATTTCGCAGGAGCGGCAATGCATGCCTTTAATTGGCAGATATATTTTTTGTTGCTTAATATTGGATGCCATAAGAATAAATTTTAAGTTATTAAATACAAAAACGCCCAAACACCATTACTAAATAGTAAAACTTGCCCCTCTTAAAGAGAGTCCTATTTAGCAATAATATTTAGGCGTAAAGTTCAGGGTGCAAAATGCCTTGAGAAAATAAAGAGTTAAAATAGTTAAAAAATTTTTCCAGCGTCCTTTTCTTTTTGTAATAATGGTACCAATACGCTAAACGAACCGCCGCGCCATCCGCTATTTTTTTTAAACAAAAACTTGCTATTATCACTGTTGCCAAAATAACCGTTAACAATTCTACTGTCGGCAAAGCAGAAAACATTTGTTTCCATGAGCTGATGTGATCCATGACGCTCATTGGGCACAGCGACATCGCTTCGCCCATAAACGGGCAGGGGGGTTTCGCGTCAGAAACCAACTGGCTCATTCCCAGCTGTACGCCAAAACTTGCCATAATAATGAATACGGCTAAGAGAATGGCTATGTTGTGGCGGAGAAATAATCTCATAATAATATTCTATCGTATTATATTTTTTTCAGCAATCCGGCAATTTGTTTTTTAAGTTTGGGAATATCCTTGCTTTCTAAAATATGTCGAAGAAAAATCTTAGGGTCTTTTTCTTTTTTTATAGATAATTTTTTGCTCGCCTAAAATAATCTTTTTTAACAAATGGCTAATGCCACTGTAGCTTACCAAGTCTACTTTGCGACCTAGCTTTTCTTCCAGTTCTATTTTAAGACCGGAAAAATCAAGCAAGGTTTTGCTTCTGTCTAATTTTACCAATAAATCAACATCGCTTCGTTTATTCGCCTCTCCCCGCGCAAACGAACCAAAAATAGCCGCTTTGGTTACCCCTTCGCGTTTCAGAATTGGCAATATTTTATTTTTTATCGTTTGCGTAGTCATAACCTTATTATTATGATACCACAAGTAATCCTTTTAAGCCAACTTAAGTAAATTTTTGTTTAATTTTAGC
>PFAS01000074.1:28730-29302 GCA_002778635.1 Candidatus Falkowbacteria bacterium CG10_big_fil_rev_8_21_14_0_10_43_11
GTCTAAAACACTAACTAAGCACGCTGTTCAGGCAATTGGAACAGCGAAAAGACCGGATCATGGGCTTAGTAGTAGGACACCCACCCGTCCCCGTGGGGAATGTAGGTATCCAGTCCTACCAGCACCCGACGTCTATATTTAGAAAAGGAGAGAAAATGGCAAAAAAAAGAAAGAAAAGGTATTTCAGAAGGGCGAAGCGCGCCCTTCAAGAGAAAGACCGGCCAGCAGCCATTTTTTGGTTAAGGAAATGGCGGCATTGCCCCACATTTGCGATGCCGGTGCCGGGATTAGACAGTTGTCCTCCACGATGGATGGTGGAGGAGTTGGATAAGTTGTCTTGATGGGTATTCGCATTGTGCAATTTGCAATGTCGATGCCCCCTTTTTTTAGCAGATAAATGAAATTTGTCTTTTGAAAGAAGATGTTCTTTAAAAAAAGAAAATAGGGGCGTCTGTGAGTCCGCCTGGAAATTGCAGATCGCTCCTTACAATTAAATTCAAATTCCTGCATAGCTTATAGCCGGTTATATTTTAGGCCGTCTGCAAGCTATGCGGGAAATCAATACTCGCATA
>PFAS01000074.1:29341-29514 GCA_002778635.1 Candidatus Falkowbacteria bacterium CG10_big_fil_rev_8_21_14_0_10_43_11
CCGAAGCCATAATTCGGTAAGGAGATATTCTCATGAAAGCAAAAACCATTCAAAGAACGCTTCGTTCCGCGCATGGCCACAGATTTGCGGATTATTTGTGGCACAACAGGAAAAAGTTGCAGGGGTGGAAGTTTTGGGAATTTTCTGCTGCCGGTTGCAAAATAGGCAGTTTG
>PFAS01000069.1:0-360 GCA_002778635.1 Candidatus Falkowbacteria bacterium CG10_big_fil_rev_8_21_14_0_10_43_11
AAAAAGCCGGCACCAGCGGACAGGTGGGGGTTTTTGCTTTTTATCCGAACAAGCAGATGACCACCGGCGAAGGCGGCATGATTGCTACTGATAATAAAAAGATTTATGAAGTCTGCGATAGCTTAAAAAATCAGGGTCGCGCGAAAAATATGCAGTGGCTGGATCATAAATATTTAGGCTATAATTATCGCTTGGATGAGATGAGCGCGGCTTTGGGCGTGAGCCAGCTTAATAAATTGGATTTTATGATCAGAGAGCGGCAAAGAATCGCCGGTTGGTATAATGATTTTTTAAAATTTTATGTTGACATAATTCAGGCGCCGATTACGGCCGTTGATAATACGCACACCTGGTTCGTTT
>PFAS01000069.1:440-4478 GCA_002778635.1 Candidatus Falkowbacteria bacterium CG10_big_fil_rev_8_21_14_0_10_43_11
CCCTATTTGCCCTCAATCCATTTGTTTAATTTTTACAAAAAAAAGTTCCATTATAAAAAAGGAGATTTACCCATATCCGAGAGTGTAAGCGCCTGCGCTTTAGCCTTGCCTTTTTATATTGGTTTGAAAAAAAGCGATATTTTGCAAATAACCGGAAAATTAATCAAGCTAATAAAAAAATATGAATAATGAATTTAAAGACAAAAGAATACTAGTAACCGGCGGAACCGGGTCCATCGGGTCGGCCATCGTCAAAGAATTGTTAAAATACGAACCTCGCCAGATAAGGATTTACAGCCGGGATGAAACCAAACAATTTGAACTCGCCCACAGATTAAACGCCGGCCTCAAGGTTAGTTTTTTAATCGGGGACATCAGAGATAAAGAAAGGTTGAATATGGCCATGGAAAATATTGACATTGTTTTTCACGCGGCTGCCTTAAAACACGTAAGCGCTTGCGAAAAAAATCCCTTTGAAGCCGTAAAAACAAACGTTTACGGCACACAGAATATTATTGACTGCGCTTTTGCCAATCAAGTGGATAAAGTAATTGGAATTTCCACCGATAAAGCGACCGACCCAAGCAACGTTATGGGCTGCACAAAACTGCTCGCGGAAAAAATTATGTTAGCCAGTTTTTTTTATAAAGGCGACAAAAAAACCAAATTTTGTTTCGTCCGTTTTGGCAACGTTATCGGCTCCCGCGGTTCTGTCATCCCTTTGTTCATCAAGCAGGCAAATTCAGGCGAACCGATAACCGTCACCAACCCCGACATGACCAGATTTTTTATGTCTATCCCCCAAGCGGTAAATTTAGTTTTTAAGGCCGCATCCTTAATGAAAGATGGAGAAATTTTCGTATTGAAAATGCCGGTTACGACCATTAAAAATTTAGCCAAAGCCATACTGGAAATCATGAGAGAAAAAAATCCCGAAATAAAAAAAATGCCCGTTAAGATAATCGGCAAAAAAAACGGCGAAAGAATGCACGAGAAATTGCTTACTCTGGAAGAGTCGGAAACGGCTTTGGAAACCGATGAAATGTTCATTATTTTGCCTAACTTAAAATTTAATGTTGACGAGTACGGAGATTTAAAACTCAATTCTTACCTCAAAGCCAAAAAGTGCTCTTGCCGGGAATATAACTCTAAAAGCCAAAAAAAAATGCCCCTTTCCGAATTAAAAGAAATGCTTTTGGATAATGGTGATTTGGATTTTAGTCTACATAAATAAAAATAATAACATCAAATTTAAAATTAAAGCAAAAAGTAGTAGACAAAATTAATCGATGGTAATTTAAAAAATATGGCGATATTAGTAAAAGACAATAAAATAAGAACGGTAATAAAACTGTCAAGGCGCGCCTTTGGCAAATACAAATTACAGACCATAATTTTAACGGCCTTGGGTTTTCTTACCGGTTTATTGGAAGGTGTCGGCATCAGCGCCATTATTCCTTTGTTTTCTTTTATCACCAAAGACAAGGAAAATGGAACCGACTTTATTTCACAGTCAATTGAAAATTTTTTTCTTTATTTTAATATTAATTTCAGCGTAAACTATCTGCTCATTTTTGTTTCCTTGTTGTTTGTCGCTCGAGCAGTTCTCTTGATATTGTGCGGTTTCATCAAAATTAAAATTACTACCGATTACCAACGCTGCGTCCGGGATGATTTATTTAATAAAACAATAAAGTCCAATTGGCCGCACTTGTTAAAACAAAAGGTGGGATATTTGGACACGGTTATAATCAATGATGTAAATAACGGCGCAAAACTATTAGATCAAATCAGCATGATGATAATGACTATAACTTCGTTACTGATGTATACTTTGGTCGCCGTTAACATCTCTTTTTACATTACCGGACTTACTTTTGTTTTGGGAGGAATATTGTTTTTGGTTTGCAAACCTTTGATTTACAAAACCAGAGTTTTGGCACGCGAAACCGGGCTGGTTAACAAGGATGTGGCCCACTATATCGGTGAAAATATCATCGGGATGAAGACGATAAAAACAATGTCCGTTGAAAACCGGGTCATTGCCACTGGGAAAAAGCATTTTGATAAATTAAAAGAACTAGAGATAAAATTATATTTGTTAAAAGAAATCACCGGGGATTTCATTCCGCCCGTAAGTTTGGTTTTTATCTGCGTGATATTCGCTTTTTCTTACCAGTCTCCGGCTTTTAATTTTGCCGCTTTGGCCGCCATAATTTATTTAATTCAAAAAATATTTTCCTATATCCAACAGTTGCAGAATACTTTGCATTCCGTCAGCGCTTCCGCTCCGTTTTTAATAACGGTAATGGATTACCAGGAGCAGTCGGAAAAAAATAAGGAAGCAAAAGGCGGAGCCAATAGTTTTGAATTCAACGACAAATTGGAATTCAGTAATGTTAGTTTTTCTTATAACGGATCATCGAAAATTTTGTCCCGGATAAATTTTGCCGTTAAAAAAGGGGAACTGGTCGGTTTGATCGGCCCTTCCGGCGCGGGCAAAACTACTATAGTTGATTTGATATTGCGTTTATTTCAGCCGAGCGGCGGAGAGATTTTGTTGGATGGAAAAAACATTAACAGCATTAATCTTGAGGAATGGAGAAAAAATGCGGGGTATGTTTCTCAGGACATGTTTTTGATAAACGACACCATCGCCAATAACATCAGATTCTACAATCCTGAAATTTCCGATAAAGCGATAGCGGAAGCCGCGAAGATGGCCAATATTTATGATTTTATTCAAAGTTGTCCGGAAAAATTTGCGACTGTGGTGGGAGAGAGAGGAGTTTTGCTTTCCGCCGGCCAGCGCCAGCGGATAGCCATCGCCAGAGTTTTGGTAAGGCAGCCGAAATTTTTGGTGCTGGATGAAGCCACCAGCGCTCTGGATAACGAATCGGAACTGGAAATTCAGGAAGTAATTAAAGGCCTCAGAGAAAAAGTGACTGTTTTTATCGTCGCTCACCGGCTTTCAACAGTAATTAATTCCGACAGATTGATAGTACTGGCAGATAAAAGAATAATCGAACAAGGAAGTCCTGATAGCTTGCTTCAAAATAAACAATCATATTTTGCCAAAGTATATAACCTCTAAAAATAACAGTTAACGCCAAAAAATATGCGCATATTCTTAATCTGGCCTGACAGCGGCCCGGAAATGAACAGCTTGATTGCGGGGTTGGAAAAGAACGCCCATCAGATAACTTATTGGGTGGGAGCCCCGGAAGGAGAAAAAGATAAACCAGCTGGAACTATTTTTCATTCTTACGTGGATGCGTTTGAAGGCAGGCCGGCTCCAGGCATTGACCCGAATGAATTTACACCTCCGGGAGCGGAATTGATAAAAAAAATGCAAAAAACAGAGTCTTTGATTTTGAGCATGATGAATCGGGGGTTTGATAAATTATGCGTTGATGAGCGCCGGCACATTTATTATGATTTACTTCGATATTGGTATGGCGTGCTTGAAAAATTCAAACCCGAAGTTATTATTTTTCCCATAACGCCGCATTTTACTTATGACTATTTAATTTACGAACTGGCCCATTCGCTCAATATAAAAACCATCATGTTTTTGGATACCAAAGTCAATGACCGGCTGTTTTCTATTGATTTTTGGAGCGGCAGCGCCGTTGTGCAAAAAGAATTGCGGAATAACCAAGGCCGGAATTTTCAAGTAAACGATTTAAGCGCTGATTTGCAGAAGTATTATTTAAAGCAAACAAGCGCCGGTGCCGACGCTGAGCTGTTATACATTAAATTGCAGAGAAACCAATATTCGTTTTTGAATTGGTTTTTATTTAAATTAAAAGTAGCCGTAAAGAGTTTCAAAAGATTTACTATTTTTAGGGACCTGGCAGTCTATTTATTCAAAGTGCCCAAAGTAAACGACTACAATCTTTTTAAAAAAGAATTAAAAAATTTTGCCGCCCGGTTTAAAAATAATCTCAAAAAAGAATATGATAAATTGCAAATCGAGCCGGACCTTGAAAAAAAGTTTATATACGTTCCCATTCAGCGGCAGCCGGAGCGTACCAC
>PFAS01000069.1:4498-5313 GCA_002778635.1 Candidatus Falkowbacteria bacterium CG10_big_fil_rev_8_21_14_0_10_43_11
TTGTTGACCAAATTTTGATGATTGAAACGCTGGCGGCCTCCATTCCGGCTGATTGGGTGATATACGCGAAGGAACATTTAATTCAATGGCCGTCCGAAGGGATAAATTTCAGCAGTTGCCGATATCAGGGCTATTATCAAAGAATAGCCAAAATAAAAAATGTTTTTTTGATTCCCATAAAAACAAACTCCTTTACTTTAATTAAAAAATCGCAAGCCGTTTCTTTGGTTACCGGTTCGGCCGGGTGGGAGGCCTCTTTGCGCTCCAAACCGGCGATTGCTTTCGGTTACCCATGGTACCAAGATTTGCCCGGCCTGTTACGGGTAAATGGCGCCGATTCTTGCCGGGAAGCGATTAAAAAAATAATAAATGGCTACAAAATGGACCAGCAGAATATCATTAATTATTTAAAGGCGTTTGAAAAAGCGACTATTCATGGTTATATCGCTGACCGAGTCGGCCGCTGTTCAAAACTCACTAAACAACAAAGCATGGATAATATCACCCAAGCTATTTTACGGGAGATAGACGAGTATGCCGTAACTAAATAAAATATGCGTTTATTTTTATTTTGGACCAGCAATGAACCGGAGATAAAAAATTTGATAGCGGCTTTAAAAAAAGAATCCCATCAGGTAATCTATTGGGTCGGGGACAAACAGGAAGAAAAAGGCGATGATTTTCCGGAAATAATTTTTCAGGAGCATAATCAGGCCCAGATGGGATTATTGGCCGAAGGAGTTGACGATTCCGATTTTTTGCCTCCCGGCAAAGATTTAATTGAACAGCTCTATCAAACCGAATCTTTGGTTTTG
>PFAS01000032.1 GCA_002778635.1 Candidatus Falkowbacteria bacterium CG10_big_fil_rev_8_21_14_0_10_43_11
GATTGTTTTCCGACGGCGGAAGAAAAAAACAATGCCATTTGGATAAGATAATAAGAACCGATTAAAACGCCCAAAGCGGTGACAGTAAAAATATTTTTTACCTGCTGATAATCTTTTTTAACCGCGTAAAGTATAAATAGCGCTCCATTCAAAGCCAAGGCGAACGACCAGGCAAAAAAATAAACATAAAACAATAATCCCAGTCCGGCTCCGGTTAAAACCGTATAAAATATTTTTTTTGTTTTTAAGGATTTTACGAGCAAATTCAAGTACGTGAAAAAAACGAGTGAGCTGACATAGGGAAACATCGCCCGCCCGTAAATATTGAAATCGCTGTAAAAAAGCGCTTTGTTATAAATAATATGATATCCGCCAATGGCAAACACGGCGGCAGCGGCGGCTAACAATTTGTCTCCCGATAATTGCCAAACAAAAAAATAGACTAACAAAACCAAAATAAAAACCCCCAGGGCGTTATAGATGTGATAGATAGTTACGACATCCAAATAATTGCTGATGCCCAAAAAGCGCAAAGGGGCGATTAATATTTTTTCATTATACATGAAACGCGAGTCAACCTTGTCTTTTCCTTCCGCCAAAAACTCGTTGCCTAAATTATGGCCCTCCATTGCTTCTTGGGCGCGCGTCAGGTAAAGATGGGCGTCGGTGCCGAAATGAGCGATATTAATCCCCTGATAGGAATCTTTTGCGACCAGAGGGAAAAAAATGACCGGTGATAAAATTAAAAAAGTCAAAAACACGCCCAAAACTAAAATAAAATAATGCTCGCGCAGTAAATTTTTAACTTGTTTTAACAATAAAAAAATTTTCATGATGTTTAATTTATTTTTTAGTTTCAGCTAATGTTTCTATTTTTACTTTATCCGTAACTTCAATCAAATTAAACGGCTGGCTGTCGGTTGAGTAATAATTTTTTTCCGGCAAAATTTCATAGGCGGCGCCGAAATAATAATTAAAAATGAGGCGGAATAAATTAACCGGCGTGGCAACATCGCCAAAACTAAAAGCTTGTTCTTTCGTCTGTGGGGCGTAAACGGCCATAAAATTCCGCATACGCTCTTTAAGGAAAACATCGGTTGGATTTTCCCAGCCCGCGGACGAAGCAATACTTGAGGCCGAACCATGGTCTGATTGAATAATAATAATGGGTTTTTGCTTTGAACGCGCAAGTATATTGTCAACCGCAGTTAAAACCAATTTATTAAGATATTTCAACTGCCCCAAATACAATTCTTTGTCATCAAGGTTATCGCCGAACGCAATGTTTTTTTCATTGCTTGCCGCCGCTTCTTCTCCGTCGGAACCGAATACATAAGGGGCGTGCGGTGAAGTTATATGGGCAAAAATAAATTTCGGACTGGCCGCAGGCGCAGTCTCAGCTAAACTGGAAAAGGTGCATAAAATCCGCGCCCGAGTATCAGTATTAACGAAATGAAATTTTTGGTCCAAAATATTTAACGGCGTCGTGCGGAAAATAAGCGTCCAAAACTCGTTAAACTTTCCGCAAGTAACGTTTGCGTCGGCCAGTTTATTATAATCGGTCTGGTCCCAGCCGGACGAAAAATGAATGTAGCGGTATCCTTGGGAACGCAAAAAGCGCGTTGCTTCATTATCGCGGATAAGCCGATAAAGCATTAGATAAACTGTTTCCGCTTTCGCATCAGTGGGAATTTCCAGGTATTTCAAATTAAGCGAGGACGACAAAGAAAGATAAGTGCGGGCGTAGTTGGTCAAGCTCCGGTCATTAACGATAAAACCAATTTCTTTTAAACTGTCAGTAAACTCCTTATTATCGTAGTTAAATAATGCTTTTAAGGTTTCGTTATTGGCGTAAGCGTCCAAAATAATATAATAAACATCGGGACGAATATTATTTTTGTTCTCCGCCGTCACCGCGGCTGTTTTTTTGTCAGAAACATTGCCACCATCGCCGCGATGTTGCCAGGCAAAAACGGCAACATCAAACAAAGCGAAAAAAACCAAAGCCGCGGCCATTATCATTACGCTTTTGTTGACTATTTCCAGCTCGCGCCTAGTTCTAAAGATAAAATAAGAAATGACAAAAAATAATCCCAAGTAAAACGGCAAAAAATAACGAATTCTGCCGATAATAAAACCGTTTACCGCAAGCGATTCAAAGGGCGCGTACATCCAGCCGTAGGCAAAAAATAAAAAAACCGCCAAAGAAACAATCAAGGCCGCTTTGCCCGAATCTCTAATGATCAGCCGCGACAAAAAAAACAGCGCGGCCGCCGCGGTTAAAGCAAAAACAAGCGGCAGAATAATACTTTTCGCCGCTAACTGTTCCTGATTATGCGCGTATAAAAATAAGATGGAAGCGGCGGCAAACAGCGCGGGGTGAAAAAATAATATTTTTTTCATATTTTTTTCATTAAATAAATCGTCCGTTTCGTTCCGGGCACAAGCCCTTGCTTTTTTATATTAAAATATCGGGAAAAGGATTCTTCAAAGTGTTCTTGGGTATAAAAAGAAAAAAGATCCTCTCTGGTCGCTAATAATTTTTTTACCTGCGAATCGTCTCGGGGGACAAATTCAACGATGGCGTGATTGCCGATTTTAGCAAAAAAATCGGCAATTAAACTAAACGGGATGTTGTTTGATATCGTTAAATGATGAATCAGCGCCAAAGCTAAAATCAAATCAGCCGGGCCGCGCTCTTCCAGTGACAGGCGTTCTTTATGCGCCCAGCCAATACTGGGGCTAGGATTTGTTAAGTCCAATAGTAACGGAAAAAGATATTGTTCGTTATTTTGCAAGCAAGTTAAAACATTTTTTTCCACTGCCGCTTCATCCAAATCAAAAGCGACGGTAAATATTTTTTGCTCGCTGGCTAAACGGCTAAACACACCCGTATTGGCGCCGAGATCCCAAACTGATTTTGGCCTGACTAATTGCAAAAATTCCACCACTATCTTTTTTTTCTGTTGAAAAGAATCGGCGGAGTAGTTGGTAAAAGTATAATATTCACCCCACTCTGTATTTTTTTCCCGCCATTTTAGCGATTGAATTGCCGCTTCCAAATTATCAAGCAGAGCGCTTAAGCGAAATTTGCTCATGCCGCCTTGAATTTTGGTTTCAGAAGCGTGCTCGCCGGCATAACGTTTTTGGCTTTGAGCATGAAGATGAATATGGGAAAGAAGGGTAAAACGGGCATAACTTCTTCTAGGAAGTAATCGGCTGGCTAGATCAAGCGGTACGCCGTCAATATATATTTTTAATAATTGTTGCAGGCGAATATCCAAATAACTCATCAGCGCTAACGGCGCCAAAAAATGCTGGCAAAATTGCCGATAACCGATCCAGGGTTTTCCCGCCTGATATTTTTCGAAGGAAAGCGTGTCAATTAAAATCGGCCGACCATGGTAAAATTGGATATTGTAAGCGCTGCAATCTTTTAACGTCATTTCGCGCGCTAACGCTTGTTTTTGAATTTTAATGGTCGTCAAAGCCGCCTGTTTCAACTGACTAAAACTCCACTCGTAAGGATAAGAGATGAAAGGAATTTTTTGCGGTCTTAATATTTTATAAGCGTCCACGTCGCTGTTTAACGAACTGTCCGCTTCTTGATGCGGCACTAATAATTTATTTTTCGTTAACTCATTATACAGCCCTGAATTAATCAGCGCGTCATAGTGTTCGCGATAAATATTATTTACCTGGCGGTATAAAATTCCGTCTTTTAAAAAAATAAACCCGCTAGGGTCACGGAATGAACTTGGGTGCCGGCGGTTATTTGGCATCTTCTTCTCCGTCATATTTTTTTTTATTTTTTAAAAAAATGCGCGGCATAAATTTCTTTATATTTTGCCAAAAATGCCTGACGGCAAAAGAAGCCCCTAGGACGCTCGCGATAATTACTTGGATAATATAACTTCCCGTGCCCGGGTCAAGATAAGCGTGCGCTAACCGCGGCATTACCAGCGCGTAACAAACGAAGAAAAAAACAAAATAACTTTTAACCAATATATTTTTTTTCATATGCTAAAATAATAACTCAATTAGTGAATTAAGTAAAGCGCGCGCAAGTCGTCTCAAAATAAAATAAAAGTGGTGAAAAAAACAAAAATTACCTATTTTTGCTCAATAATAAATGGAAGCTATTAAAATAAAACGGCCGCAAAATTAAAAAATAAACTGACAAAAAAACCGGCGAGAGCAAACCAAACTTATTTTTTATTTTTTCCGCTCTAACGTCTTGCATTTCAAAACCGATATCTTTTAGCATTCTAGCAACCTTACGATAAGTATAATAATGCATGGTCGTAAGCTTCTGCCGGCCGAAAGCTTCGTCTTGTTTTTGTTTGTTTAAAAATTTTAAGGCTCGTTCGGACCAGGAGCGCGGCAGCCAATTGATAAAATATAAATGATAATGGTAATCGTAATAACCGTAGCGGTTATGAAAACTGATATAGCATCTCCCGCCCGGTTTTATTACTCGCCAAATTTCGCGGCACATCTGTTGCGGATTTTCCACATGCTCGCTCACTTCCGTGCAATTGACGAAATTAAAATATTCGTCGGCAAAAGGCAACTGTTCCGCCGGGGCGTTCTGCCAAAAAACGTTTACTTGGCTGGCATTAGCTAATGCTTGCGCTTCCTCTATATAGGGCGGATAAATTTCTACGCCATAGGCGGCAAAACCGCGCTTAGCCATTTCGCATAAAAACTGACCGCGGCCGGAGCCGACATCCAAAATTTTGCCGACTGGTCGGACGAATTGGGCGCAATAATCGTAATGATTCATAAATTATTCGGCTAGCTCTTTAGTGACCGCTTGGTAAACTTCTTCCACTGAAATTACCAGCAGGCATTTGTTATCCTTGCAAGATGTATGGCGGTGGTTAAAAGCGCTTAAACAGGGCGAGCAAGGAAAATCGGAATAAAAAATATGAGTATTTTTTCCCAGCGGAGCGTAAAGTTTTGGTGTCTCCGGGCCAAAAAATACGAAATTTTTTATCGGCGTCAGGGAAGCGAAATGCGCCGGACCGCTATCGTTGGTCACTAAAACATCGGCGATATTATACAAATCAATCAATTCCG
>PFAS01000001.1 GCA_002778635.1 Candidatus Falkowbacteria bacterium CG10_big_fil_rev_8_21_14_0_10_43_11
CCTTTTAACCAAGCGTCGTGATTATTTTCATCAGCATGCGCCAATGAAGTTCTTAAATTTTCATACACCGGCAAAATTTCCATCAATAAATTACTGTTCGCAAATTTTATGAACTCTACTTTTTCTTTCGCGGTTTCCTTTTGCAAATTCTGGTAATCCGCGAGCGCGCGCTTCCATTTATACTCAAGGTCTTTAATAACTTCGTTTGTTTCTTCTAACTTGTTTTCTTTGTCTTCAATGTTTTTTTTGTCGTCCATAGGTTTTAATTTTCAATTTTCAATCCCGAGAACTCGGGATTGAAAATTGTTTAGAAATTAAAAATTAGAAATTAGAAATTATTTTAGGTTTTGCCTAATATATTCCACCAGCCCCAAACACTGCTCATAATCCATCCGCATCGGGCCGACAATGCCGAACATGCCGCGCTCGCCGTTTTTTTCGTATTTTACCACCACGCTGCCGCAAATCGCGCCGAACGGATTTTTACGGCCGATAAAAATCTGCGGCTTGTTGGTAAGACCGGAGTACATGCCGACGATAATGTCTTCAATGTCGTCAATGATTCGGGAAATATTAAGGATTTGCCGAGCTTCCATAAACTCCGGCTGGGACAACAAATTGGCAATGCCGGTATAATATAAATTATGGTGGTCAACCGCCCAAAAAACCGCCAAGCCCGATTTGGCCGCAAGGGTCTTAGCCGTTTGTTTTAAAAATTCTTCGTTATTTTTTTTGGGCTCAATCCGCATCTCTGACTTGCCCGCCGAAGTTTTAACGAAGGCGGGGTTCTTGGCGGATAAAAAATTTTCCACATAAAACTGATAGGCTTTTTCCGTCGGCACCCGGCCGGCTGACGTATGCGGCTGATGAATATATCCCTCTTCTTCCAGTTTTACCAATTCAGCGCGCACCGTCGCCGGACTGTACGGCAGTCTAAATTTTTGGACTAACAAGCCGGAACTGATCGGTTCAGCCGTCTTGATATATTCTTTTACGATGATTTTTAGCAGTTTTTGCTGGCGTTCTTCCATATAGCACCATTATAAAAAATTAGCACTCCCTTGTCAAGAGTGCTAATCTATAATAAAATAAAAGACTCGTTAGAGTCTTTTAATATCGTTAAATTTAAAAACAATAAATTCCTGCCATACTATATTGTTTTTAAGAACGAAACCATCGTTCTTTTATGGCGCCTAAATCTTTCGGGATTTCCGATACAAAATCTTCCGGGAATTTGTCAACCACCCATTGAGAAGCTAACTCTGAAAAAGCCAAACCGCCCCGCGGGATTATTTCCAGCATAAATCTCTACCCGCATTTTTTGTCGCTTAGCCTGCTGGAAAAAGTAATGATGTTAAAGGTGAACTGGCGGTTTGCCTGCATAATCCTCATCGCTAGAGTCAGGGCTTTAGCGATTGAACGGCGAGTTGCTTCATCGGTAATGAACAACTACTTAAATTTCGTGTCGTTGATTTTATCAAAAATATCCTTTAATGTCAAAAAACTTCATAAAAAAACAATCACCCTTAAATTTGCGGGTGATTATGGTTGTTAAAATTTATCGCAGCGATAATTTTTTTTAGCCGAACGATATAATGCGTCCCGCTAATTAACAGACAAACGGCTGCCGCGGACATCGCCAGATTGGCTCGCGGGAATCCAAAAACCGCGTAAGCTACGCTAGCGTATAAAATAACGGTGCTAAATTTTCCGAGCCGGCTGGTTTCGGTAGCTGGCTGTAATTTATTGTCGTGATAAAATATAAAACCGCCAAACACAATAATAAATTCACGGAACAATATAAAAAATATTACCCAGCCGCTTATCCCCTGCCGCACCAGCATGATGACTGGAAGTAATATCATCTTGTCGGCTATCGCGTCCAATAACTTGCCGGACGGCGAATCACAGCCGTAGTGACGGGCGCAATACCCATCTAACCAATCAGTAAGGCCGGCTAACACCAAAAAACAGCCGGCGCTAAACTTTTGGTCGTTATCTAACAAAATTACTGCCGACGGGATAATGAAAGCCATCCTTACTAAAGTCAATAAATTAGCAAAATTATACTTGCGCTGGTCGTTCCAAATCAACAGTAAAAAACGCTTAATTTGAATAGCCATTTTTTTATCCTCCTATTTTTAAAGATCGTTATGTTTCTTTGTTTTTATGTTTTAATGTTCTAGTGCTTTAACGCTCTTGTGTTTTAAAATACCACTCCAGCACTCTTTTGGCAACCGGTACGGCCGCGTCAGTCGTTTCCCCGCCTTCTTCAATCAGCACTGTGATAACGACGGTCGGATTGTCATAAGGCGCAAAACCGATAAACCACGAGTGCGTTTTTTTGTTAATGTCGCTTGACCATTGCGCCGTGCCGGTTTTGCCGGCGGAAGCTATCGGCAGAGAATTCAAACTAACGCAGCTGCCGTATGTAACGCAGTCGCGCATCCCCTGCCGTACCAGCTTGATATTATCAGCTTCAATAAAGTCATGGCGAATAATTTTCGGCTCAATTATTTTCGCGGTTTCTCCCCGGCTGTTAAGTAACTCTTTAACTAAATGCGGCTGATATAAAACTCCGCCGTTAGCGAACACTGATGTATATGCCGCCACCTGCAACGGCGTCGCCGTTAAATCTCCCTGGCCGATGACTAAATGGTAGGTGTCGCCGATATACCACATTTCTTTCTTCACGCTTTCTTTCCACTCCTTTGAAGGTAAAAATCCCGTCGCCTCATTAGGCAAATCAATGCCCAATGGCGCGCCAAGACCGAACAAGCGGGCGTAATCGGTAACGCGCCGCACGCCCAATCCTTCAAAATCATTATAACCGCCGCCGATGTAATAAAAATATGTGTTTACCGACCAAGCGAGCGCTTTGCGGATATCAGTGATGCCATGTCCGCCCGGCTTCCAATCGGGAAAAAACCAAGATTTAATCTGCAAACCGCCGACGCTGTTAAAAACGGTATTGGCGTTAACGATATTTTCCTGCAAAGCGGCGGCGGCCACTACCGGCTTAAAAGTTGAGCCGGCGGGAAATTCCCCGCTCACCGCCCGGTTGAACAGCGGCTGATTTTTGTCCGTCAGCAATTGCCGGTATTTCTCCGCGTTAATTTTTCCCGCAAAATCATTGCCGTTAAAACTGGGTACGCTTACCAACGCCATTATTTCACCGTTATTGGGATTTATTACCACCGCGGCCGCTCTATTGGCGCCGACGGCTGCTAATTGAACGGAGAGTTCTTCTTCTATTTTTGTCTGCAAGGCGCTGTCAATCGCCAATAACAAGCTCAAGCCATCTTGTTTTGCCTTTTCATTTATCACCCGCTTTTCCTTGCCTAATGCGTCAACTTCAATGTATCTTTCCCCCGGCTCGCCTCTCAGCTCGTTTTCCCAAAACTTTTCAATCCCCAGCTTGCCGACATAATCAGTCAACCCGTATTTTGGTTTTAACTGGTCGTATTCTTCTTCAGAAATAACGCCGGTATAGCCGAGCAGATGGGAAAGCGAAAGAGCGGGCAGGTTATATTGCCTCTGCGGGCGAATGCCGACGGAAACGCCGGGGATGGCTTTCGTTTGCAATATTAATCGCATGGCTTTATCATAATCCAGCCGCTCCGCTATTACCTGCGGCTGATAAGCTTCCGCCTGTTTCTGCCGGTATTTTAAAAATAAATAATCCAAATCTTTTTCCGCCTCTTCGCCCAAAACATTGCCAACGAGTTTAGTGGTAACGGCCAGGTTATAGCCTTCTTTTTCGCTCGCGAACGCGTCAGCCGGTATCGCTTGCAAATAAAAAATCGAAGCATTATCGGCTAAAATAACTTTTTGGCTGTCATAAATTACGCCTCGGTCGGCATTGATATTTTCACGGCGGAGGCGGTTGTATTGGGACAATTCTTGATAATAATTTCCTTGATAAATTTGCAAGTAGGCGGCGCGAGCCGCTAAAAATAAAAAACTAAAAGCAATAATTAAAATCAGCCAGTTTATTTTTTGGTGGGCGATATTGCGGCCTATTTTTTCACCGGCCGTTTCCGCTTCCCGCTCGCCGAGCATTCCTTCTTCGGTCCAGCGCAAACGATAGCCGGCGGTTAACTTTGCGTCCGTAAAACCACCCGCTCTAACGGAAAAAGGATGGTCTTTATTTTTAAAATTTTTGCTTAATATCTTTTTCATTTTTTATTTTAAGATAAAAAACGCCTTTAACTTTTTGGAAAAATAATTAATGGCGTAAAAAGCGGCCGCGACGGCGGCGACGTTCATTAAAATTTCGCACCCAATGGACAAAATTAAATCGGCGCCAAAAATAAAATTACGCTCCGGTTCCGCGGTAAAAACATTGCCGGCGGCGAGTAAAATAAGTTTGATAAATTCAAAAGAAACCGTCGCGATAACGGTCAAAAAAATAAAGGAGTAAAGGGAGCGGTTGGTAAAAAATTTCAATAAAGCGGCGTTCGTTATTAACGTCGCTCCAAGCAAGCTGATTAAATTAGCGCCAAAGAAAGATAAAGAATGAACGTCCAGCAGCGCGCCGAATAAAACCGCGGCGCTTAAAGCCGCTGGCAAAGAAAAAACGGCCGATAACAGCGTCAAAACCGTAATTAACAAGTTAAAGCAATTGAAAGGAAAAGGAAGCGAACTGATAAAGCTTCCCTGCAATAAAAAAAACATTATTAACGTTATCAACGCCAATATTTTAGCCGGCATAAATTTGTCCTGTTAAACATACCTGCCCCTATTTAATCACGGAAACGACGGTTAAGCCGTTTAAATCAGCCGCCGGACTGACGACGGCGGATTGGAATAAATCATTAGTTTCCGCGTCCACTTCGGTTATCTTGCCGATAATCAGACCGCGCGGAATGGCGGGCTCAAGGCCGGAAGTAATGACAATACTGCTGGAGGCGATGCTTTCCGTTTGCGGAATAAAATTTAAGCGTACGGTCAGGCCAAGCTCTCCTTTGGTTAAACCGGCTGCTCCCTCTTGATTGACGATTGACGCGGCGAGCCCGCATTGTTCGTTGGTGATCAGACAGCCGTAAGAAATTTTTTCTTTAATAAAAAAAATCTTGCCGATGATTATCCCGTCGCCGGCGACAATGGCCTGTCCGGATTTGATTCCGTCAGCGCCGCCCCGGTCAAGCGTAATGACTTGATTGTCGCCGACGGTTTCGGCGCGGCTGATGACGTTAGCTACCGTTTTTTGATAATTAGAGCGCGAATAAAAAGCGAGCTGTTCGCGCAAAACCTTATTTTCGTCCGCTATTATCTTTAACCCGACATTTTCCGCGAGCAATTTTTTATTCTCTTCATCCAGCCGCTTGTTGTCCGTTTCCCAATCGCGCTCCGACGCGCTTTTTTGGTAAATTAATTTAAGCGCGTTGCCGGTGCGGTAAAGCGCTTTCTCCGCCGGGCGCAATAATTTTAACAAAAAATTCTCCGCCGGGCGCGCCCAGCCCAAGTAATGCGCGCCGATGATTAAAACGACTGCTATTAAAACAGCGACTATCTTTTTATTTAAAAACTTACGCATAAATGTTAAAATTTCACTTCCAATTAAGCAAACTCAAGCGAAGCGGAAGTACGGAGTATTAGTAGATATTAAAATTTAGCTAATATAAAAACTCTTTCCCGCCTTTACTTGACAAATAATATAAGGTATGCTATTTTATAAATACAAAATTTGATCCAAATTCCAAAAGGAGGAATTAGAGGATGAAACTTATTAAAATTATTAAAGAGTATTTTTTGGAGACAATTATTGCGGAATGAATATTATTAAAGAGTATTGTCCGCAAGTTGGAAGGTGCGTGGTCAGAACAGATGCTTATGGCCACACATTGCGATTTTTTTTGCATCTCTTTAAAGAGGCAAAAAAAGACTTTCCGATATTGTCAACTGAAGATGTGGAAATTACCCGCTTTGGAGGCCAACATTACAAAGGGTCTTTCGGTATTGAATTTTCCGCCAAAGCGGTACCGGAAAGTTACAGAAAAATTAACAATCTTGAAATTTTATGAGACGTTAGCATTGCACCGTCAAGACCCAGCGATAACATCAACGGGTCTTTTTTCTTACAACTTATAACTCTAGTTGCTCGCGCTCGACGAAAAAATATTGCGATACAATTCTATGTCTTCCAAAACCCGGCCCGCGCCGCGCACCACGCAAGTCAACGGGTCATCGGCGATGCGCACCGGAATCTGCGTCGCTTGCGCGATTTCTTTATCCAGCCCGCGCAAAAGCGCTCCGCCGCCGGTTAAAACCACTCCTTTTTCATAAATATCGGAAACGAGCTCGGGCGGAGTCATTTCCAGCGTGATTTTGATATTTTCAATTATGTGAAAAATACTGCGGCTGATTGCTTCCCGCACCTGGCCGTCGGTGATTATCACTTCTTTCGGCAGGCCGTTGACGAGATCGCGGCCGCGCATCGGCATTTCCAATTCTTCCGCGAGCGGCACGGCGGAACCAATGCGCTTTTTTATTTCTTCCGCCACCTGATCCCCTATCAGCATGTTAAATTCGTCGCGCGCGTACTGGACGATATCGCCGTCCAGCGTGCCGCCGGACAAGCGCAAATTTTTCCAGGTAACAACGCCGCCCAAAGATATGACGGCAATTTCGGTCGTGCCGCCGCCGATATCCACCAGCATATTGGCGGTCGCGTCCAATACCGGCAGGCGCGCGCCGATGGCGGCGAGCATCGCCGTTTCCGCCAGCAGTATCTCCCGCGCGCCGGTGAGTCTAGTCGCGTCTTCCACCGCTTTTTTTTCCACCTCCGTAATATCCAGCGGGATGCCGATAACCACGCGCGGCCGCGGTATCAGCGTAAAATTTTCCGCGTGCACTTTATTAACGAAATATTTCAGCATTTTTTCCGCCACTTCAAAATCCGAAATCACTCCGTTGGTGAGCGGATGAATCGCCATAATGTGCGCGGGCGTTTTGCCGAACATTTTGGCCGCGTCAACTCCGACCGCGATTACTTCGTCGGTGCGCGTGTTAATCGCGACCACCGAGGGCTCGTTAACCACGATGCCTTTGTCTTTGGTAATGACGAGCGTGGAGGTGCTCCCCAAGTCTATGCCCAAGTCTTTGCTGAATTTGCCGAGGAAATTACTAAACATATGTTCAAATAGTTATTACGGACTTATATTTTTTGCGAACCATTAATACGAATACTTTCTACGGATTTAATTGTCCCTGCAACTATGCGAATGCCACGAATTATTTTTTCATCTTTTCCACTCTTTTACTCCCGGATGAAAATCAACTTGATATTCCGGAATGCCGATAAAATTTTCCATAAAATTATAAAACGCGATTTTTTATTATTCCTATTTTATCTTTTAACGCTTGTCCGACATCAACACCAGCGGACTTTGCCAACATAAAAGTAGTAATAACCACGTCGGCGAACTCATGCGCCAAATGTTCTTGTTTAAAATTATTTAATTTTTCCGGACGCTGATCGTTTAAAAACGCCAAAACTGCGTTGCACAACTCGCCGGTTTCTTCGCCTAATTTTACCGTACGCGCCAAAATTCTTTTTTCATTATCGTATGAAGCAAACTTCGCCTTAATTCTTTCATCTTCGGCGTCAATGAATTGTAACAATTCTTCCCACGTCATAATGACAAAGCGTTATGCGTTATATGTTATGCGTTACGCGGCTAATCTTTACCAATTCTTTATTCTCTTCTTCCCTATTCTTCACCTCTACGCTGTCTTGTTCCAAAGTTCGTTCGCTGACAACGAGGCGCAAGGGGCAGCCGATTAAATCCGCGTCCGCGAATTTTTCGCCCGTGCTGGTTTCTCCCTCGCGGTCGTCAAACAAAACTTCAATGCCGCCCGTTTGCAATTCGCGGTAAATTTTTTCGCTCGCGAGCTTGATTTTATTATTGGCTTCAATATCCGGGCTGTTAATCGTAACCAAATGAACCGTGAACGGCGCGATTTCTTTTGGCCAAACCAAACCGCGGTCGTCGTGTCTTACTTCCGCCACGGTACCGAGCACGCGGCTTAAGCCAAGCCCAAAACAGCCCATAATCACCGGCTTTTTATTTCCGCCTTCGTCAACATAAGAAAAGCCAAAGGGATCGCTGAATTTGGTAATCAATTTAAAAATATTGCCGACTTCAATCGCTTTGTCCGCTTTTAAATTTTTATTGCCGCAATTAGGGCATTTATTTTCCAAGTCGCCGACGATTTCTTTATTAACCGCTATCTGGCAAGATTCGCAGATATAAATTTCGTCTTCGCCCGCCGGCGTAATGGTTTGAAATTCATGCGAATACTTGGAAAAACTCCCTCCCGAAGCGAAAGTCAAATAAGTTTTGTCCAGCAATCCGCACCGCTCAAAAATTTTAAAATAGACTTTCTGCATCGCTTTGTAATATTCGTCCAAATCGGCTTCGTCGGTATGAAATGAATACAAGTCTTTCATGATAAATTCGCGGCCGCGCAGAATGCCGGACTTGGCGCGTTTTTCGTTGCGGAACTTATCCTGAATTTGATAAATATAAAGCGGCAAATCTTTATAAGAAAAAACATATTTTTGCGCCAGCGGCACCACCACTTCTTCGTGCGTCGCGCCGAGCGCGTACTCTTTATTGTCCGTACCGGCCAAGCGAAAAAGCGCGTCAAAAGCCGCCCAGCGCCCGGTCGTTTCCCAAATACTTTTGGGCGTTAAGGCCGGCATTAAAATTTCCTGCCCGCCGACCTTATTCATTTCTTCCCGTATTATATTTTCAATTTTTTTTAACACGCGCAAACCGAGCGGCAAAAAAGTATAAACGCCGGCGGTTAATTTATCAATGAAACCGGCTTGCATCAAGAGGCGGGCGTTGACGCTTAATTCGTCTTTGGGCGCTTCTTTTAAAGTTTTGGTGAAAAGTGTTGATAAACGCATAAGGGTGAAGGTAGTTAATTGTGGTATTATTGTACCGCTCCCAAAACCGGCTGTCAATTAAAAAAGGCAGTTTCTAACTGCCTTTACGCGCGCCTTAGCTGAAATCGTCATAGTCGGGATTTGGTTTCCCGAAAATAAGAACCGCGAGCACCAACAAACCAATAATGAAATCCCAGATTTTGCTCATGATTTCTTTCTCCTTAACGGATATGTTAAAAATAACGAGCTTTGTATTTTCTCGCGCTAAGATAAAACAAAAATAACTCTTACGCCGACAATATCCGAAACATTACCGTGCCGCAATTAGGGCAGCGGCCTTTCATTGCCCGGCGGGTTTTACCGCCCTTGCCTTTCATTTCCACTTCTTGCGCGTCCGCGATTTCTTTTTTCTCCCGGCATTTTACGCAGTAAGCTTGCATATATTTATATTTTAATAAATCATTTTGTTACGCGGTTTGGTTATCTTTAAAATGTTCTTCTCTTCTTTTGTTCATTTTTTCATGGAATCCTTGTATTTTTTTCTCCTTCTCCCCTAAAATCATATCTAACTTTTTCCTCACGGCTTCTTTTATTTCATCTCTGTTCACCCCAACCCATATTGCTTCATCTTCAACTACGGCGTCATTGATTTTATGGTCGGTCAAAATTTCCGCGCCATATTTTCCTTCCTCCATTATTTCTATTAGAATATCATTCTTCTGCTGGTGAGTGTAAATTTTTAGTTCCTGCCTGATATACCTTATGTTTTCTATCATATTATTATTTTATTACAATATTAACTAACCTGTTTTTCACCACAATCACTTTCGCCACCCCTTTCCCTTTTGTCCACTTCCGCGCTTTTTCGCTCGCCAGCGCTTTTTCTTTCGCCTCTTCCTCGGAAATATCCGCCGGGACTTCTATACTATCCCGTACCTTGCCGTTGATCTGCAAAACTAAATTAATCACATCTTCTTTAATTAATTCTTCATTATATTTAGGCCACGGCTCTTTAAAGATGCTCTTTTTATTTCCCATCCGATCCCAAAGTTCCTCAACAATGTGCGGCGCGAACGGCGCAAGAATTATTAAAAATTTAACAAAGTCATCTTTATTAATTCCTTCTTTCTGCGCTTCATTTGTAAAAATCATCATCGCCGACACCGCCGTATTGAATTTCATATTTTCAATATCTTCCGTTACTTTTTTTATTGTTTTGTGTAATAAAATTTTCATCCTCTGACTTTCTACTTTGTGGACTTTTGACTGCATGGTCCAAACTCTTTCTAAAAATCTCCTCACTCCGACAATACCGCGCGTTTGCCATGGCTTTGCGTCCTCCAGCGGCCCCATAAACATTTCGTACAGCCGCATGGAATCCGCGCCCAAATTTTTCACGACCTCGTCCGGATTGATTACATTACCCAATGATTTTGACATCTTGCGCCCGTCTTCGGCCAAAATCATGCCCTGGTTGCGCAGTTTTAAAAAAGGCTCGTCAAAATCAATATAACCATGGTCAAATAAAGCTTTGGTAAAAAATCTGGCGTACATCAAATGCAGCACCGCGTGCTCGGCGCCGCCCACATACAAATCAACCGGCAGCCATTTTTTCATCTGTTTTTTGCCGGCAAACTCTTTTTTATTTTTCGGGTCGGTATAGCGAAAGTAGTACCAGCTGGAGCAGACAAAAGTATCCATCGTATCGGACTCGCGCCGCGCTTTGGCGCCGCAATGCGGACATTTAACATTATGAAAACTTTTTGAATGAACCAATGGCGATTCGCCGGTTGGCTTAAAATCCACGTCTTTAGGTAAAACAACCGGCAGGTCTTTTTCCGACACCGGCACCTCTCCACACTTATCGCAATAAATAATCGGGATCGGCGCGCCCCAGTAGCGTTGGCGCGAAACCAGCCAGTCACGGAGTTTGTATTGCGTTTTTAATTTTCCGCCGACTTTTTCCGCAATTTTTTTCTTGGCTTCTTCCGAAGCCAGGCCGTCAAATTCGCCGGAATTAATCATCTTGCCTGAGTTAATATACGCACTTTGTTTTACGTTTCCACCTAATATAACTTCAACTATCGACAAATTATATTTCCTCGCAAACTCCCAATCCCGCTCATCATGCGCCGGCACCGCCATAATCGCGCCCGTGCCGTATGTTGACAAAACATAATCCGCAATCCAAACCGGAATTTCCTCGTTATTCGCCGGATTAATCGCTTTTATCCCTTTTAACTCCACGCCGGTTTTTTCTTTGTTCAAATCAGTACGCTGCAGGTCAGATTTATTTTTTGCTAGTTCAAGATAAGATTCTATCTTATCCTGATTTTTAATTTTTTTATTAGCTTGGGTTTTAAAACCCAAGCTAACGCCGTCATTTTTTAAAATCTCAACTAATTCGTGTTCCGGCGCCAGCACCATATAGGTCGCGCCAAACAACGTGTCCGGACGGGTGGTAAAAATATTTAATATATAATATAAATTATTAAAATTTTCAGATAATAATCTTTCTTTCCTTAATAATCCATCTTTTTCAGGATTATTTTGGACATACTGCAAAATTGATTTGTATTGATTTTCATCTTTAATTATTGAATATTCGCCTTTCGGCATCCAAACATGAGCACCTTTGGAATTTTCCCAATTTTTATCAAATTTTTGATTAAACTTTTTAGCGCTATATCCTTTTAAATATTTATACATCTTTTCAATCGTCATGTTTTTATCGGAATCTAAAATTATATGAACATGATCCTTCATGGCTGATACTTCGTGCAATGTAAATCCATGTCTTAAACAACTGTTGAATATGGCGTTTATTATATATAAACATTCTTCTTTGGTATTAAAAAATTCTTCACGTTCTTTGGTTGAAAATGTTAAAAACCATGTCGTACGTATGTTATTTTTTAAATCCGTGTTAGGTTGGGTTTTAAAACCCAACCTAACAAAATTTTTAACATCTATCAGAACCTTAAATTCAATTTCCTCCCCTTCGCTTTTGCCAATCCAATTCCTCTGCATCGTTTTGATCGGCTCCGGCCAGTTAATTTTATCTAAATCACTAATTAGACGGTCGGCGTAATCGGTAATCTTAAAAAACCACTGGGCTAAATCTTTTTGCGTAACATCATTACCGCAGCGCTCGCATTTGCCGCTTATCACCTGCTCGTTAGCTAAAACCGTCTGGCAGGAGGAGCACCAGTTAACTTTGGCTTTTTTCTTGTATGCCAGCCCGTTTTTATATAAAAATAAGAAAAACCACTGAGTCCATTTATAATAATCGGGCGAAGAAGTATCAACTTCGCGCGGCCAGTCATAGCTTAAGCCCAAGGACTTAATCTGCTCGCGGAAGCGGTTGATGTTTTTGTGAGTGGAATCGTCAGGATGCACGCCCTGTTTTATAGCGTAATTTTCCGCCGGCAGGCCGAACGCGTCCCAGCCCATGGGGTGCAAAACGTTAAAACCGTTCATTCTTAAATAGCGGCTGTAAATGTCAGTCGCGGTATAGCCCTCCGGATGCCCCACATGCAGGCCGGCGCCGGACGGATACGGGAACATGTCTAAAATATATTTTTTGGGCTTATCGGATTTGTCGTCCGCTTTGTACAATTCCCATTTTTCCCATTTCTTTTGCCAAGCGTTTTCCCCGCCGTTTTTTTGCCAATCATCGTATGTTTCGTATTTTTCTTTACTCATATTTTTTATGGCCGCAAGTTAACATTTGTTATGTTGACATAATTTTATGGGTGCGCTAATATTACATTAGGCGCAATAACCAGCCCGTTTTGGGCATAAAGGCGGCATGGGCCGTACTGAAATTTGGTTATTGCGCCTTTTTCTTTTGCCAAAAATTATATCCCGTAAGTCAGTAAACTGATAATAGAAAAAGCAATCGCCAAATAAAACGCTCCTTTGCCAAAGGGCAAAAGCGATTCAAAGTCAAATACGATCGCTAATAACAAAAAAACGGTTCCGGATACTTGCAGTAGCATTTTTATTTTTCCCCAAATGTTCGCTTCCACGCTGTGGCCGTTGTGTTTCCGCCACCAGGCGGAAATAATTATGATTGCTTCCAGTCCAACTATAACCATCGCCGCGTAAAAATCAATGTAGCGCAAAACGATTGCAAAAATCATGGAGCCGATTAAAAGCTTGTCCGCGAGCGGATCGTAAACTTTCCCCCATTCGGTAATCTGCGCCCGCGTGCGCGCCAATGAACCGTCCAGCGCGTCGGAAAAAGCCACCAGCAAAAAAGCCCAAATACCAACTTGATAATAATCAAAAAACATCAATAACATCACCGGCGGCGTTGCCAAAAAACGAAAAATAGTAACGTGATTCGGTTTGACGGATGCCGGAAAAAGCCGTAAAACAGTGGCGGCTAAAATTTTGTCGTGCCAAAAAATTTTGGCGGCTCGTTGGTAATTTTTATCGTCATGAAAAAGCCACATATGCTATAATATCAATATGACGCAAACTTATTTATCATTGTTATTAATAATTTCCCTCGTAACGGTCTTTAGCGGAGCTGTTTATCGTTTTTACCGGCTGGATTATTTTGCCGTTTGCCTGACATTTATTTTCACCGCTATTACCTTTATCTTACTGAAAAAATTAGGGAAAGTCAAAGAATCGCCTAACGCGGAACGCGTAACGCATGACCATGTTCCCCAATATCAAATGCCAAATGCCAAATACCAAATTTTTCTTCTTACTTCTTACTTTTTACTTTTAACTTTTAACTTCTTTATTCTTTTCCAATCTTCAACTTCTAACTCCGTCATTTCCCCCTGGCAAGCCGTCCCGTGGTATTTCTGGCTCACTTTTTTCGCCATCACAATACTATTGATTGCGATTGCTTTAAAAAACTCGTTGCCGCAATTTGTTTACTTCTTACTTCTTACTTCTTACTTCTTGCTTGCTTTCAATGTCGCTGTAATTATTTTTAAAATCGGCTTCGGCTTTGACCCGTTTATCCATCAGGCAACGGAAAAATTAATTGACGCGGCCGGCGCGGTTTACCCCAAACCGTGGTACTATCTCGGCCAATACGCGCTGATTGTTATTTTTCATAAATTAACTTTCATCCCGATTGTCTGGCTGGATAAATTGCTTGTGCCGGTACTTGCCACTTTAACTTTGCCTTACGCTTTATATCAGGCGACCAAATCATTTACCGCTGACGAACGAATTGCCAAATTAACCGCTCTGTTCGCTTTAATTTTTCCTTTTGCCGCGTTCACTCTAACCACTCCGCAAAATTTAGCGAATTTGTTTTTACTACTAATTATTCTCCTTTTCTTAATTCAACCGCAACAAAATAAATTACTCGTTACTCGTTACTCGTTACTCGTTACTTTATCTTTTGCCGCTCTCGCCACCCATCCCATCGCCGGCATCCCCGCTGTCTTATTTGTGGCTTTCATTCTTGGCCAAAAAATAATAAAAAATAAAAAAATTCTCACTTCTTACTTCTTACTTCTTACTTCAGCGTCTGCTCTTTCTCTGCCTTTGGCTTTTTATCTTAACAACCAAAATAATCCCATCATCGGCGCCGCAAGCGATACGGTTGCAAAAATAAGCTGGCATCTGCCGCAACTTTTTTTCTCCGGCACGGAAAATTTTCTGCTTAATTTTATCTACCTCTACGGCTTTAATGTCGGCATTATTATCATAACTTTTATTATCGTTGGAATTATAATAGCCATAAAACAAACAAAAAAAATAACTCGTTACCCGTTACTCGTTACTCGTTACTCGTTACTCGTTACTCGTTACCCGCAATATTTACTAATGTCTTTTCCCCTCTTCATCTCTTATTTTCTCACTAAGACTATCTCTTTCTCTTACCTCATTGACTACGAGCGTTCCAATTTTGCCGACCGTGTTCTAATCATCGCGGCTTACTTTACTCTACCGTTTATATTATTAACGCTGGTCAAGTTGATTGAAAAAATTTTGAGGCAAGAACGCACGATACAATATTTGTTTTTTTGTTTTTTTGTAGTTTTACTTTCCTGTTCCCTTTATTTTTCTTATCCGCGCTACGATGATTATTTTAACTCCCGCAGTTTTTCCACCTCACAGGCGGATGTTGATGCGGTAAATTGGATTAACCAAGACGCCGGAGACGGCAATTTTATCGTGCTTGCCAACCAGCAGGTGTCTGCCGCGGCTTTGCGCGAATTCGGCTTTAAAAAATATTACCAAATTCCCTCTCCTTACCAAGGAGAAGGTAAGGGCGAGGTCTTCTATTACCCTATTCCTACCGGTGAAAAATTATATCAATATTATTTGGATATGGTTGATAAAAACGCCGATAAAAAAACCGCTTTAGAAGCGGCGGATTTGGTCGGTGCGGATACGGTTTATTTTGTGATAAATAACTACTGGTTTGGCTTTGAAAAAATTTTAGCCGAAGCGCGCATCGGCGCTGACGCGGTGCAAAGCATTGATGAGGGGAAAATTTTTGTGTTTAAATATGCCAACCCCGTTAAATATCCCAAGTAATCGGCATTTAACTGGGGCAAAAAATAAAAAAGGCCGCTTCATACAGACAGCGACCTCCTTGGTATTGAATTATTTTGCCCTGCCTATTGCAAACCAAAATAATTCAATGCTATCATGCGAAACATAAAAAGAAAAATTAATACGATGGCGGATAGAATCATTCTGTCCACCCCATCATATGGATCGCATTGAAAATAAAAATCTTCAATGCGATTTAATATTTTTTTCATCTTCTTTCCTCTCCCTCCCACATTATAACGTGGGAGAAATGTAATGAACAAGTTAAAATAGTATAACACATTTTTTACTTTTTGACAATGGTAAAAATAAAATATAGCTAAAGTTAGCTACATTTTAATAAAAGACCGCGCTTTAACGCGGTTTTATTTTTTTACCTAAAAAATTATTAATTTCTTCAAAATAGCCCAATGAAATAATTATAATCACCGCGGCTATTTGAAAAGAAAGGCTGGAAATTATTTCGTATGTTTTTAAAATTAATAAGATGGCAAGGAACAATGTGATAAGGCGCAAAATCTTCTCTTGCGCCCTATAAATACAATAAAAGACCAAAGGTGAAATCAGCAAAAAAAACGTTTGCAAAATCATGTTTGTTTCATGGGATATCGTAATCATTTACCTGTCTCCTTTTCTATGCATTTTTTTCACTTTTTTGATAAACGCCTTGCCCCGCCGCTGGCGGTGAAAAGTAATGGCAAACCGGTGCGCCTCGTCACGAATGCGCTGAAGCAGTTTAAGCGCTTCGGAAGCCTTTGGCAGCCGCACCGGAAACCGCTTGCTTACAGTATAAATTTCTTCATTTTTTTTGGCAAGGGCGATTAAAGGCGTAGTAATGCCCAGATCGCGCAAAATTCCCAGGGCGGCCGACAGCTGTCCGCGGCCGCCGTCAACGATAATTAAATCCGGCAGTGGCTTTTTTCCCGCGAGCAAGCCTCCGTATCTCCGGCTGACTACTTCGCGCATGGAGGCAAAGTCGTCGTTATCTTTAACCGTACGCATTTTAAACTTACGGTAGCCGCTTTTATTCGGCTGACCGTCAATAAATTGCACCATGCTAGCGACGATTTCTTTTCCGCCCGTATGCGATATGTCAAACATTTCCATTACCCGCGGCACTGACGGTAAATTTAACGCCTGTTGTAATTCCATTAAAACCGCGTTGCCGACGCGCGCGCTGATTTCCAAGTTTTGTTGCAATAAATTTAACAGCTCTTTCTTTGCGCCTTTTTGCGGCACTGTAAAAATAACTTTTCGCCCGCTTACTTTGCTTAAATATTCTGCCAGCGCTTCCCCGTCCGCAAATTTGCGCGGCAAAATTATTTCTTCCGGAATTTCGTTGTTTTCGTAATACCGGCGCAAAAATTCGGATACCTCTCCTCCTTCCCCCTCTCCTTGGTAAGGGGAGGGGTTAGGGGTGAGGTCAAAGCGAAATTCTTTTTTTCCCGAAACCAACCCTTTCACTACGTTAAACATCTGTATCACCATTTCCTGCGGCGTAATGACATAATTAACCACGTCCTGGTCGTAGCCTTTGGGTAAATCAATATTTTGTTTGTCCCGCAAACGCTCCAGCGCCAAAATCTGGTCGCGCCGCGTTTTTGCCTGTTCGTATTTTTGCTCCGACGACAGCTGCTTCATGTCGGCTCGCAAAAGTTCCTGCAACTCTTTGACTTCTCCCTGCAAAAATTTTTCCGCAAGTTTTGTATTCGCCAGATAATCTTGTTCGGAAATTTTTCCGATGCAGGGCGCACTGCATAAATTTATGTGGTACAACAGGCAAGCTTGCTTGGGTAAAACATTGCAAGTACGCAATTTTAAAATTGAATTTGCCTGATACTGCGCTTCCCGCCGCGCCGCCGCGGAAACATACGGTCCGAATATTTTTCCCCGTGAAATACCGCTTCGCGACAATTTTGCTTTTCGCGAAATTATTTCACGGAGTAAACCTGTTTTCAAATCCCACTGATTGCGCGCGACTGTTACGCGCGGAAATTTTTCGTCCGTAATTTTTAAATACGCGTACCGGCCGGAGCCGCTTTTTAGGTCAATATTATACGGCGGCTGATTTTGCCGGATTAAGTTTGCCTCCAGTAAAAACGCTTCTGCTTCGTTTTTAGTTGTAATAATTTCCACATCCGCGATTTTTTTTACCAGTTTGCTGGTTTTGGCGTCCAAATGATTTTTGACAAAATAAGAGCTAATCCGCTTTTTCAGCGATTTGGCTTTGCCGATGTATAATAAATTTCCCGACTTATCTTTAAACTGATACACTCCCGGTTTGTCAACTATATTTTTAATTTTTTCTTGAATAATCGGCATAAATTATAAAATGAGGTATCTTTTACCTCATTTTCCTTTATTTGGTCAATTGACTTTTATTAAATTATAACTCATACTTAATTCATCTCGTTATGGAAGGAGAAAAAAAATAATGAATGCTGTTATCTCTTCCATTGATAATATTGCTCATTGCCTTGAAATCCCAAGAAATCTTCCTGACCTTTTTTCCATTGATCCGAAATTAATTTCGGATTCAATAGATAAAACGGTGGAAAAAGCGAAAAAAAAATTTCCCACCGCTTTTACTGATAATCAAGTCAGGGAAGAACCGCCTCCGGCATAAAGTATGCGCGGAGGTTTTTTTATTCCTCCGTTAAATGTTCAAGCGCTGACAGCATGTTTTGAATAGTTCGATCTGACCGCAACACAACCGCTTTACCCGCTTTTTTTTCATTTTTACTGACTGTGGAAATGTAATTTTTAATTACGGTTAAAAAATTCACTTTATCGCCGTTTGGCTTTTCTATAATCCGGGTAAGGTCATTTTTGATTTTATCATACTGCTCCAATAATTCCCGTTCTTTATTATCGTCAAAATAATGTTTTATCGCTGAAAGAATGCCGTAAGAAATTTGAAATTTTATGTCTTTCCTGAATGACCTGAGCAGAGGCATTATCAGAAAAGACGAATATTCGTCAATTTTGCTTTTTTCCGCGCTTATCATAAAATCTTTTAAGCCAGTGATTATTTTGCGTGGAATTTTTATGTTGACAAAAATATCTTGGTTTTGTTTATCTTTTTTCACGCTTTCTTTTACCGTCTTTAGATACTGCTCTTCCGCGGTATCCGCAAGATATCGTTCAAATTTTTGTTTTTCAGCCGTATTGTTTAAATTAGGCAAGTTATAAACGTCAACGCTAATCACTATGCCATCTTCAGGATTAATATTTTTATCAGCCAAATTTAATTTTATATTTCCTTCTTTCGCGGAAACTTTTACCTCGCCGGAAAAAATATGCTCTGACAGCAATGGTTGGTTTAAAATCGCGCGCGCAATGCCACTCGCCTCTTTTACTTCTGTTTCTTTTCTTTCGCCACTCGCCTCGCTTTTATTTTCAGGCTGTCGGCGTAATAATTCGATGACATCCCGCCTATTTTGTATTTCCTCAGTACTGCCTTTGGGATTATTTTTTTCTAAGTCAACGCTTTGTTCTGAAGTATGTATTCTCTCTGTCTTTTTGGACACTTCAATTTCCTCCTTCATTACTTTCGCGAGGTTTAAAAATTCTCTAAGATCGTCAAATGAATCCAAATCAATAGGTTCTTCCTTTTTCCTTGCTTTAACAGTTTCCCCCGTTTTTAGCGTATTTACTTTTGGAGCGTTTAAATAGTTGGAGTTAATTTTTTCTTGCATATTTTACTTTAAATATTTGCTTAAATATTGAGCCGTATATCCTTTATTTAATTTTACCACCTCCTCCGGCGTTCCGCAAGCAACCACTTCCCCGCCTTTGTCCCCGCCTTCCGGGCCCAAATCAATAATATAATCCGCGCTTTTTATGACATCTAAATTATGCTCAATGACTATTATGGTATTGCCTTTGTCCACTAACTTATTTAATACGGACAAAAGCCGGCTGACATCGGCAAAATGCAGGCCGGTGGTCGGCTCGTCCAGCACATACAAAATATTGCCGTTGCCGCGTTTGGCAAGTTCAGTAGTCAATTTTACGCGCTGAGCTTCGCCGCCGGAGAGCGTCGTGGAACTTTGGCCCAATTTTATGTACCCCAAACCCACGTCAAAAAGCGTTTGAAACTTATGCCGCACCGCCGGAATTGCTTCAAAAAATATTAGCCCTTCCTCTACGGTCATTGCGAGTACCTCGGCGATATTTTTATCTTTATATTTAACCTGCAAAGTTTCATTATTAAAGCGCTTGCCTTTGCATTTTTCGCACACGACGAATACGTCCGGCAAAAAATGCATTTCAATTTTTTTAACGCCGTCGCCCTCGCATTCCTCGCATCGCCCGCCGTGAACGTTAAAACTAAAACGGCCGGGCTTATAGCCGCGCGCTTTTGCTTCCGGCAAAGCGGCGAACAGTTCGCGGATGTAATTCCAGACGCCGATGTAAGTTACGGGATTGGAGCGGGGCGTGCGGCCGATTGGCGATTGGTCAACGGCAATAATTTTATTGACTTTTTCCAAACCAATAATTTCTTTGTGTTCGCCGAACAATTCCGCGCCTTTATGTAATTTATTTAATAAGCTTTTGTACAAAATCTCGTTGACCAAAGTTGATTTGCCCGAACCGGAAACGCCGGTTACGCAGGTGAAAACACTGAGCGGAATTTTGACGTCTATATTTTTTAAATTATGCTCGCTCGCCCCGCGAATTTCTAACCAATCTTTTGGCGCGCGGCGTTTCGGCGGCAACGGAATTTCAATTTTATGCGCCAGATATTGTCCAGTCAAAGATTTGTTGTTTTTCTTGACCTGTTCGGGCGTCCCTTCTGCTACAATTTGCCCGCCATGCACGCCCGCGCCCGGGCCCAAATCAATTATGTAATCCGCGCTCATCATCGTTTCTTCGTCGTGTTCCACTACAATCACCGTGTTGCCGAGTTCGCGCAAATGCTTCAGCGTATTGATTAATTTTTGGTTGTCACGCTGGTGCAAGCCAATGGATGGTTCGTCTAAAATATAAAGTACGCCGCGCAATTCGCTCCCGATTTGCGTCGCAAGCCGAATGCGCTGTGCTTCCCCGCCGGACAGGGTTCCAGCCGCGCGGCCCAGCGTCAAATAATTTAAGCCGACATCCAGCAAAAAAGTCAGGCGGCTGTTAACTTCTTTTAAAATCAATTTGGCTATTTTTTGCTCGGTCGCGGTTAATTTAAGCGAACTAAAAAAGTCGCGCGCTTTGTCAATGGACATTTCCGTTGTTTGAAAAATATTAACATCGTTAATAGTGACGGCCAGCGCTTCCGGCTTTAGCCGCTGTCCCTGGCAGGCCGCGCAATTTTTATTGCTCATGTATTTTTCTATGTCGCGCTTGCGCTCTTCGCTTTCGGTCTGGCGGTAATGCCGCTCCATTTGTTTGATTACGCCTTCAAACATTCCCAGATAAGAAAAATTTGATTCGTAAGTTTTGGAATGGACGTCAAACTTAAATTTTTCCTCCGAACCGTAAAGCAAAATGTATTTGATGTTCGCGAGCAGATTTTTCCACGGCGTATCCATACTGAAACCGTACGCTTTGGCGATGGTGCGCACCAGCTGGCCGCGGTAGCCGCCCATCAATTGCGTTCGCCAGGGTTTGATCGCGCCTTCGTTTAAGCTTAAATCCTTATTCGGAACGACTAAATCTTGGTCAAATTCCAGCTTCGCTCCCAAACCGTGGCACTCGGGACAGGCGCCGAACGGCGAATTAAAGCTGAACAAACGCGGCTGCATTTCTTCATAGCTGATGCCGCATTTGGCGCAGGCAAGCTTTTGGGAAAAAATGCGTTCTTTATACCCCTCTTTAATTCCCCCCTTAGCAAGGGGGGGAGCAAGGGGGGTTAAAACTATTACTAATCCGCCGGATAATTCTCCGGCTTGCTCTACGGCAGAGGTTAAACGCGTAACAAAATTTTTTTGTTCGCTTTGCTCTTGTTTTGTCTCTAAAAAATCCTTCATGACAAATCGGTCAATAATTACCGAGATGTCATGTTTTTTTTGCTTGTCTAATTTTATATCCTGCCAATCAGACAAATCATAAAATTCGCCGTCCACTAAAATTCTGACGAACCCCGAGCGATGCAATTCTTTAAATTTTTCCTCGTAAGCCCCTTTGCGGCCGCGCGCTATCGGCGCTAAAATTTCCAGCTTCGCGCCGGCTTTTTCTTTAGTTAAAATTTCCACGATTTGCTCTGCTGACTGCGGTTTGATTTCGTCCCCGCAATTCGGGCAATGCGGAATGCCGACGCGCGCGTAAAGCAGGCGCAGATAATCATAAATTTCCGTTACGGTCGCGACGGTTGAGCGCGGGTTATGGTGCGTGGTTTTTTGTTCAATGGAAATCGCGGGCGACAAACCATGGATTGAATCCACATCCGGCTTGTTCATCAAGCCCAAAAATTGCCGCGCGTAAGCGGACAAACTTTCCACATACCGGCGCTGGCCTTCGGCGTAAATGGTGTCAAACGCGAGCGTCGATTTTCCCGAACCGGATAATCCCGTAATCACGGTTAATTTATCAATCGGTATGTCAACATCTATGTTTTTCAGGTTGTGTTCACGAGCGCCGCGAAC
>PFAS01000012.1 GCA_002778635.1 Candidatus Falkowbacteria bacterium CG10_big_fil_rev_8_21_14_0_10_43_11
TATCAAAAAATTTCTGGACGTCTTTCGGCGACAGAGCCATTTAATAACTAACGGGCACTTGTCCAATATGAGCTGGACTGATACATTCCCTTGTATTTTAAACCCTAATATGTTAATATAAATTTACTTATTTACTGTCGCTTAATCTTGGATTGGGTTTTGTTGCCCCATTCTCGGATTTTAGCTAAAAATTGGCTTATGCTAGACAAAAAAGTCAAGCAACGGATTATTAATAAATTTCGGACTCATGAAAAAGACACCGGTTCTTCACAGGTGCAAATCGCAATTTTAACTGAAGAAATCAGGCTTTTAGCCGAGCATTTAAGTCGGCATAAGCATGACAATTCGTCTCGGCGCGGTCTATTGCGCAAAGTAGCCGAACGCCGCAAGCTTTTAAAGTATTTGCAAAAAGATGACGAAAAATCCTTTATTGATATAGCCGTTAAATTAAAATTAAAAATAGGCAAAAAAATGATTGAAGAGGAAGAAGAGCTTAAGCGCCGCGAAAAGGAAGAGCTGGAAGCGGCTCAACAGCGCGCGCAGGACCGTGAAGACGCGGAAGAGGCCGCGGCGGAGAGACGGGGGGCGCAAGAATAATATTATTAGCGATTTGTGTAAATGCGTTTTAAAATTTGTGTTAATTCGTGAAAAATAATTTTGTCACAAATAACCACGAATATGCTAACGAATTATCACTAATCACAAAATAAAGTAAATATGATCAAGCACAAGGAGCAAAGAGTCGGAGTTTTTATTGACGTCGCTAACATGTACCACTCGGCCAAGAATTTATATCAGCGCCGGGTGGATTTTGGGCAAGTATTGAAAGAAGCGGTCGGGGGCCGAAAATTAATTCGCGCCATTGCTTACGCGATAAAAACCAAAACCGGTGAAGAAGAGCAATTTTTGAACGCGCTTTCCAAACAAGGATTTGAGGTGCAAATGAAAGATTTGCAAATATTTTTTTCCGGCGTGAAAAAAGCCGATTGGGATGTCGGCATCGCGGTAGATGCGATCAGAATCGCGCCAAAACTGGACGTAATAATTTTAGTTACCGGCGACGGCGACTTTACGCCGCTGGTTCGTTTTTTACGCGATAATATGGGGTGCATTGTGGAAGTGATGGCATTCCAAAAAACCTGTTCTTCAAAATTATTAGAAGAAGTGGATGACTTTACGGATTTGGCTAGCAATAAAAAGTTTTTAAAATAAATTATTAATTTGTCATTACCGCCCGCTTCGCCAAAGCTCCAGCGAGGCGAGCGAAAGCGGGAATCTCGTAGTTAAACGATAAAATAACGGGATTCCCGCCTACGCGGGAATGACAGTAAAAGTTTTGGCCGTCAAACAGATAGGCGACTTGATTTAAAAAATCGCGCGTCTGCAGTTTGTCGGTCAGGACACAAAAGAAAGGGGTAATTATTTCTAAAAATCATCTAAAGTTATATAGATGAATTTGGATGGGATGAAAAAATACACCATCCCACCCTAACCCTCCCCTCCGAAGGGGAGGGAAAACAGAAGATAATTATTCAAAATTTATGGAAGAGAAAAAGTATGTTTGTGAGTGGCTTGGCCGAACACTCTCTATTTCCACGGGAAAACTCGCGCAGCAAGCGACTGCATCCGTAACCGTGCGCTATGGCGATACGGTTGTTTTAGCGGCGGTTGTGCAAGCTAAAGAGCCGAAAGAAGGCATGGATTATTTTCCGCTTCTGGTCGGTTATGAAGAGCGGCTGTATGCCGCGGGCATTATAAAAGGGTCGCGCTGGATTAAACGCGAAGGCCGGCCGTCTGACGAGTCAGTGCTCGCCGGGCGCATGATTGATCGCGCCATTCGGCCGTTATTTGATCAAAAAAACCGCCAAGACGTGCAGATTACTTTCACCATACTTTCCGCCGACGGCGAAAACGACCCTGAAATAGTTTCGTTAATCGCCGCGAGCGCGACGCTAGCTATTTCCAACATCAATTGGCGCGGTCCGATAGCCGGCGTTAAAGTCGGCCGCATAGACGGCAAATTTGTCTTTAATCCTTCAGTTGAACAGGAAAAAGCGAGCGACCTGGATTTAACCGTTGCCGGCATGGAAGACAGAATTATTATGCTTGAGGCCGGCGCGAAAGAAGTCGGAGAAAAAGAAATGTTTGAGGCAATGAAAGAAGCGTTAAAAGAAATGAAGCCCGCACTGGATTTAATTAAAAAAATGGCCAAAGAATTAAAGCCGGAAATAATGGAAACAAAGGCGGCGGCAGAACCGGTTGCCGAAGAAAAACAAGCGTTGGAACTTGCCAAGAATTGGATAACCAAAAATGCCGCCGAATATTTATTCAGTAAAGAAATTTCCACCGGCAAAAAGCAAGAACGCAAAGCGCAAGTAACAGCGATTAAAGAAAAGGCGATTAATTATTTATTTGAACAAGGAGTCGCTTATTCGTTCGCCAAAAAAGCGGTTGAAACGACTCACTATGAAATTATTGAAGCGGAAGTGACGCGCGGAATAATGGAACGCGACGAGCGCGTTGACGGACGCAAGCTGGATGAAATTCGGACGTTATCTTCGGAAGTGGCTCTATTGCCGCGCACGCACGGCTCCGCCGTGTTCCAGCGCGGCGAGACGCAAGTATTGTCAACCGTAACGCTCGGTTCCCCGGGTGATGAGCAGTTTTTGGAAAATTTGGAAGGCAAGTCAACTAAAAAATACATGCATCATTATAATTTTCCGCCGTACAGCGTGGGCGAAGTCAAGCCGAGTTTTGGTCCATCCCGCCGCGACATCGGCCACGGCGCTTTGGCGGAAAAAGCAATTAAACCGATGTTGCCGGTGGAAGAAGAATTTCCTTACACTATCCGCGTCGTATCCGAAGTGCTCGGGTCTAACGGTTCGTCTTCCATGGGTTCAACCTGCGGTTCATCTTTGGCTTTAATGGACGCGGGCGTACCGATTAAAAAAGCGGTCGCGGGCGTTGCGATGGGGCTCGCGAGCGCGCCGGACATGAAAAAATGGAAAATAATTACCGATTTGCAGGACCTGGAAGACGGCGAAGGCGGTATGGACTTTAAAGTGGCCGGTACTGCTGATGGCATTACCGCGATTCAACTTGACACTAAAACCATCGGCTTGCCCATGGAGCTCGTGGAAGAGACTTTGGCGCGCGCTAAAAAAGCGCGTCTGGAAATTTTGGCGGTAATGGCCAAAGCCATCAGCGCGCCGCGGCCGGAATTAAGCCCGTACGCGCCGCGCATTATTTCGTTCAAAATTGATCCGGCTCGCATCGGCGAGGTTATCGGCACGGGCGGCAAGATTATTAACGGCATTATTAAAGATACCGGCGTTACGATTGACATTTCCGACGAAGGACTGGTTTCCATTTGTTCCACTGACGCTGAAGGGATGGCCAAAGCCAAACAAATCATTGAAGATATTTTGCGCGAGTTTAAGCCGGGGGAAACTTTCCGCGGCAAAGTAACGCGCGTCATGGATTTTGGCGTGATTGTCAGTTTGCCGGGCGGCAACGACGGCATGGTGCATGTGAGTGAAATGGCGCCGTACCGCGTGGGACAGCCGGCGGATTTATTAAAAATTGGTGACGAAGTGGAGGTTTGCGTCAAAGGCGTGGAAGACGACCGCATTAGTTTAACCATGAAGGGGCTCGCCTCTAACGCGGAACTTTGGAAAGAAGAAAAAGGCAAACAGGAAAGCGGTTTTGGCGGCGGCGGCGGATTTAGCCGCGGCGGGAGTTCGCATCATGAACATAGAGATGGAGACAGAAATAACCGACACGGATTCCGGCGCTAATTGCTATTCACAGATAAATAAAAATATGCAAAAATTAAGGCGCGGGGAATCCTCGCGCCTTTGCTGTTTGCTCCCGTAGTTCAAGGGATAGAACAACAGCCTTCTAAGCTGTGGATCCAGGTCCGAGTCCTGGCGGGAGCACAAAGAAATTTATTTATTAAAGTATTTATTGTATGGCATTTCGATTGATTATCTATTTTATCGCCGGAGTCTGCCAAGATTTTTTATTAACTTTAAATTGGCGGTTTATAAATAAGGAAAAAATAATTCCAGCCGCTTTGTTTTCTTTTGCGGTAACAATTGTAAGCATGCTTGTTCTCTATAATATTTTAACCGAACTTGATGAACAAAGAAGCATTATCTCTATTGTAATTTATGCGCTAGGAATCGGGACGGGGACAATATTAGGAATGAAAACAAAAATTGGAGGCAAAAATAAATAAATCAAGACTTACTTGAAAAAATAATAAAAATAATTTATAATATTTTAACATGTTACGCCCTGAATTTTTTAGGGCATTAATTTACTAACGCATAAACATATGGCAGGGTATGTTACCAATTTGGAAGAAGCAACACAAAAAAATGTCAACTTCCGGACCGTGCTTTATACGGCGGAACATAGTCAGCTTGTCGTCATGAGCTTAAAGCCGGGTGAGGAAATTGGCATGGAAGTCCATCTGAATATTGACCAATTTATCCGCGTGGAAAGCGGCACTGGCAAAGTGATTATGAACGGCGAAGAGAACGCCATCAGCGACGGGTTCGCGTTTGTTATTCCGGCCGGCACAAACCATAATGTAATAAATACCGGTGATACTCAAATGAAATTATACACGGTTTATACTCCGCCAAATCATAAAGACGGTACCGTGCATATTACCAAAGCGGACGCGGAAGCGGCAGAATTATTGGAGCACGCGGCGTAATATTAATTAAAAATTACAAATTATGAATCAAAAATAAGGGAAGCAGGGAGGTGGCTATCGTACAGCGGTTAGTACACCGGGTTGTGGTCCCGGCGATCTGGGTTCAACTCCCAGTAGCCACCCCCTTGCTTCTCTTATTTTATTTTGGTGCGAGATGGTTTTGCTATAGACATCACATGTTCAAGACTGGACTAAACATGATATAATT
>PFAS01000036.1:0-21348 GCA_002778635.1 Candidatus Falkowbacteria bacterium CG10_big_fil_rev_8_21_14_0_10_43_11
AATTATCGCCATGCATTTTATCGTACAAGGAACTGACGTTGCCCGCTGATTCCGTCATTAAAGTAAGGCCGGTTTTTTTGCCAAAGCCGTAGCCGTTAACATATTTCAAAAAATTATTAAGGCCTACTTTTTGCGCCACGTAAACCGCGCCGGTATTGATGGAATTTTCCAAAATTCCGGTCATGGTCACTTCGCCGTAAGTTTTATTCTCGGCGTTTTTGATGGTTTCGGTCGCAATCGTTACCGAACCGGGATCCGTAAATTTACTGTCAGGTTCCACTAATTCTAAGTCAATTCCCATGGACATGGTTATTGGCTTAAATACCGATCCGGGCTCATAGGCCTGCCAAATGCCGATGTTATTAAAATATCTCATTTCTTTCGTTTTGCCGTATTCGTTAGGATCAAAATCCGGCCAGGCGCACAACGCGATAATCGCGCCGGTTTTTGGGTTAATGATTACTAAAGCACCGCTGTCCGCGCCGTGGCGCAAAGCATGTTCGTTTAATTTGCGGCAAGCGACGCTTTGAATCGTCTTATCAATCGTTAAAATTAAATCACTGCCGTTGACCGCCGGGCTTATTTGGCGGTCGGCCGCCACGATAATTTGCCCGCCGGCGTCTCGCTCGGCCGTAAGTTTTCCCATCACGCCGGCCAACTCTTGATTAAAAAACCCCTCTAAACCGTAAGATCCCTGGCTGACTGAATTATCGTTTTTTTCCAATACGTAACCCAAAACATGGCTGGAAATGTTTTTTTCCGGATAATAACGGAAGTCGCTTAAAAAATAATCAATGCCAGAAAGTTTGAGCGCTAAAACTTCCGCCAATTTGTTTTGGTCCACTTTTTTCGCGAGCGGCTCGTAGGGGTCGCCTGATTTTGACAGTTTTGCCGACAGTTCCGCCTGATAAATTTTCAGCTTTTCTTCTTTTTCTTTCTTTAACCGCTCTTCTAAAACCAGCCGTTCTTTTTGCAAAGAGATGTTTAGCTCTTCTTCATTAATCTCTATCTCTTGGCCGGGAGCGGGAGGGGTTGTTTTAGCCGCCTCTTTGGTCATTTGGACGCGTAAATTTTTTTCAATATTGCCGGTTAAAACCGCCAAATTAGGCTCCTTATAAGTCAAAGAAAATAATATTGGCGTTAATTTTTCGGTTGCTTCTTTGGGATTAACGATTTCTTTGGGCACGGCGTAAATCAAAGCGAATTCCTTATTGGACGCCAACGGATATAATCCTGATTTTTCTTCTTGAGCGCGGACAAAAATCCGGCCGCGTTGCGGCATAATATCCTGCTCCACTCCGTGCTGGCGCAGAGCGCGGGCGGCGTACAAGTCGTAATTTAATATCTGCACGTTTAACAAGCGGAGAATAATTCCCGCGGCAAATAAAAAAATAATCGCTCCGAGCAAAATTAAGCGATTATCTCCGTTTGTTTGGCGTCTGTTTTGGCGAACATTCCAAATCATAGGGCATCGCGTTTAGTTATCGCATGGCTATCTCTCCTCCCTTGACCTCTAAATATTCCACGTCGGTTGCCGCCACCATTCCTAATTTGGCTGCGCGTCTGTTTACTTTTTCATACGATTCCAAACCGATGGCCGCAAACTCAAGCTCCCTATTTTTTTTGTTTAAATCGGCGAGATTTCCTTTGGCGCCGTTTATCGCAAAGCCGCTGCTTATCTGCTGATTGCTAATCGCCAAATAACTGACGGCTGACAGCAGCAAAACCGCCAATAAAATAATATTAAAAGCAGTCAAATTAAATTTTAAAATTTTCCGGCCGGGCGTTTGGCGGCTCATCGACTGCCAATTCCTTTCTTCCTCTGCCGCCGCAAAAATTGTTTGGTTTGATTCCGCTGTCATGTTTTTTTAAATTTTTTCCGCCGCCCGCAGTTTGGCGCTACGCGCGCGGGGATTCGTTTTAATTTCTTCCGCCGAGGCGGCAACGATTTTTTTTGTCAAAATTTTCAGCTCTGGCTTGTGCCCGCAAACGCATCGCAAGACTTCCGGCGGGCAGACGCAGCCGCGCGCTTCTTGCTTAAAAAAATGCTTAACGATTCTGTCTTCTAACGAATGGTAAGAAACGACTGCTAATCTTCCTCCGGCCGCCAAAACTTTTATTGCCTGCGATAATGCTGTTTGCAAAGCGTTTAATTCATCGTTAGTCGCGATGCGCAACGCCTGAAAAGTGCGCGTCGCCGGGTTGATTCTGCCGCGCCGGCCCGCTTCGCCATAGCTCCAGCGAGACGAGTACGCAACCGGTACCGCGTTGGCTATTGCTTCGGCCAATTCTTTGGTTGTTTTTAGCGGCCTGTTTTTTACAATCGCGGCGGCGATCCTGCCCGCGTACCGCTCCTCGCCGTAATCTTTAATGATTTTTTCCAACTCTTCCTGTTTATATTTATTAATAATATCTTCAGTTTTCTTGCTTTTAACTTCTAGCTTCTCACTTCCGAAACTCATGTTTAGCGGCGCATCCAGCTTAAAGCTAAATCCCCTATTTTGATCTTGGAGTTGAGCCGATGATAGCCCAAGATCAAAAACAATGCCGTTAACTTTCTCCAACCCAGCTTGGTTAACGATTTTTTGCAGTTCTTTAAAATTTTCATGCGCTAAAATTATATTCCCTAATTTTGCATTTTTAATTTTGCCTTTTGCGTTAGTAACGGCCATTTCATCCGCGTCTATGGCGATAACTTTGCCTTTTTCTCCAACGCGCTTGGCGATTTCCAATGTATATCCGCCTCCGCCCAAAGTGCAATCAACAATAATGTCTCCGAATTTTGGATTTAAATACTCAATTGCCTCTCTTAACATTACTGGCGTATGCTGATAAACCATGTTAAACCCCTATAATAGTTAACAGTTCTTCCCGCACGCCGATGGAGGCGACGAGCATAAAACACACTGGCACTACTATAACCGCTAACATGAATATTAAATTTGGCAAAATGTTATTTTTTAAATTCACCATACAAACTTTTTTTAACTTTTTATTTTTTCTCTCTGATTTCTTAATTCGTCATTCCTCATTCTTAATTTTGAATTCTAAATTCTACTTTCCCATCCCCTCCAACTCTTCCGCAATCCGTCCGCTGTTTCTGCCGGTTACTTTGTTGTATTTTTTCCATTTATCCTCGTCCCAAATTTCAATCCGGTTATAAAGTCCGGCCATTACCACGTTTCGGCGCAAACCGGCGTGTCCGCGCAAATATTCCGGCAGTAATATCCTTCCCTGCTTGTCAAACTCCGCTTCCATGGCTCCCGCAAGCATAAAGCGGCTGAAAGCGCGCGAATTAGCTTTGTTTATGGGAGAAACGGAAATTTGTTCGGCTAATTTTTCCCATTCGTCTTTAGAGTATAAAAATAAACAATTATCAAGACCGCGGGTTACTACCGCCCCACTTTTCAACTTTTCTCTAAATTTTGCCGGCACCGCCACCCGACCCTTATCGTCAATGGTGTGGCTGTATTCGCCTATAAACATGGGAATAAAGTCAAAAGTAATGCTTTTAACCTCTTTATCAAGATGCAAGAGTGGCGCGATTGAGTCTAGAAAATTCCAAACTCACCCACGCCTCTTCTGAACCTTAGTCATAATTTAGCTTGTTTCAAATTGCTAATGTTTGGCTCTAAAAAATATTTCGTGCCAGCTTAATTAAGCGGCGGCAAGCGTTTAGTGTCTTAGCTTGCAAAATTTTAGGGCCGAAAGTGGAATGATTAGAGATAGCCAAGCATGGATTCTGCCTCTAATCATTCCTCTTCCTTGGTAAATAAATAAAAGTTTTGTTTTAACGAGCTTTTATTTTTGTTTAAAATTTTTTTATTTGACTTTATGGACTAACCGTTCCCCATTCTTCCCCACTTTCTGACATCTTGATTTTATTCTACCCCACAAATACGCTTCGGTCAATTATTTTTTTACTCAACTATACCAATAAAAAAACCGCCCTGTTAATAAGGCGGCCTTGTTTTTATTTAACAAAATTTAATTTCACCTGTGTATTACTTAAATTTCAGCGCATTACTGCACAAGTTGTGCACAGTTTGTTCACGAATTGATTAAGTGTTAATTTTTAATTGTAATATTTGGCTCCCGATCATAAACCGGCTCTACTATTTTACCTGCCTTCTCTTTCTTTAATTTTTTCCATCCCATGGCAATCATAGCTTCAACCGTATTGAATTCATCTGCCCGCAAACCGGCAATTTTGATATTTAGCGCGTACGACAAAGCATTAGCAACTGTTACGCCAATGCGCGTCGCGGTGAACGGTCCTGGTCCTCTCACAACCGCTATTCCGGCTAAATCTTGCAACTTTACTTTGGCTTTCTTTAATAATAAATCTATCGCGGGTAAAAGTCGCTCGGATTGGCGGTATTTGGCCTTAAATTCTTTTTTGGCGATTAGCTTCCCCGTTTTCCCTAGCGCCAACGCCACCTTTTCCTCGCTGGTCGTGTTGATGTATAAAATAATATTATTCATAGTACTAAATACTAGCTGCTTTCTTCACAAACCCCGCCGGATCTTTTAATGCTTCTTTTGCCTGCTTTAGTTCAAACTTGGCTACTTCCTCGCCATCCAATGCAATTCTTCCTTTCTCGTCCGCCGAGGCAAATAAAGTAACATCGTAATTTTGCTGTTCACGGCCGACGCGGCGGTAATGGACGGTTATGTTTTCAAATCGCCCGCTTACATTTTTGGGTGCGGTTGCAGACGCATATTCATAATCTTCATAAGGAAACGAATCTTTATTCCCGCTGATTAATTCGTTCAATGCCGCTTGGTTATTTTGATTTTCAGCTAATCTAATAATATCGGCGATTTGCTGCTTATTTAAGCCTTGTTTTTCTTGGTCAAGCCAAAAATAATGCTTCGCGACATTTTCCAAAGGAAGATTATTTTTACCGGCAAATTCTACCAGCGCCGGCGCTTTTTCCAAAGGTATATGATTTTCCGCTAATTCTACATTCAACGCTTCGGCTTTTTGAATCGCTTGGTCAACAGTCGTGCCTTGAGGAAATTCCATGATGGCGAACGGCTTTTTATCGTTCCCTGCTCCAACCAGCACATATTTGTCGTTCGCTTCTAACAACCGCTCGTTAGGGAGCAACGGATGTTCAACCGGCACTGGCACTTCGGTTAAAGTCGTCTCCTTGGAAAAACCTATATCCTCCGCCTTTATTTCAAATTTGGCGGCAGCCGCCAACTGTTCTGCGGCCGGCGCGGATACCGGCGTTTTGCTTGCATTATGGACTTGCGGCTCATTATAATTAACAATATTTTCTATTTCTTCCGGTTTTAACTCTTTATGAAAAATTTTATCGCTTGCAACCGCCTTTTGCACTTCGTTCCATTTAATTTTATTAAATTGTTCGGCGCTGATTTTATCCGGATTAGCTACTCCTTCCAAACCGAACTTTTTACCGCCATTGTTTTTAATATCCGCGACTAATAAATCTTTAACCCTGTCCGCGTGGTGCGCCAAAGCCGCCTGATATTCGTCAGAGCCGGGCGTAAATTTACTTAACTCGCTAACATAAGCTTTTTGTACAAACTGTTCCGCTCCGCCATAAATTCCGCGCTTGCCGCTGATGCCGGATAAATTAACTTGTTCGTTAACGCCTCGTCCGGCCGAAGCGGAAGCGGCTGATTGATCTGGCTGCGCCATATCTCCTAAAAAAGGAGGCTCTTCTCTTTTATCGCCGTAAACTGACCAATCCGATTGTCCTTTAGGCATGTTAGCTGGCGGCAATTTATTTTCTAATTTCGTTAAAATATCTTGCTTCCCTTCCAGTAAAGGCGAGTAAATATCGTTCTGATGTTCATTAATAATAGCTTGGGCATTTTTTATAATAGCTTCCGCTTCTCCGAAATGATTATTTTTAATTTCCATATCTGCCGCACGCTGTAAATATTCCACTTTAACTACATGATCGCGCTGGCTTTCCGCTAAAGCCAAATAACCGCGCGCGCTTGTAGTTTCCTGTAAATTAACATTCGCCGGTTCTGATAATACATTTTTAACTGGCGTCAGAGACGGCTGTATATGTTCCGTGGCACTAGGCGCCGGAGTAAAAGTTTCTGTTGGTTGGGGCGTAGGCGTTGGAGAAAATTCTGTTGGTGACGGCTTAATCGGCGTTTCAGTATATGTAGGCGTTGGTGATGGCGATGGCGAAGGGCTTAATGTTGGTGTTGGAGATGCTTCTTTGGTCGGCGAAGGAACAGTTTGCTTGGTTGGCGAGGGAGTAATATGCCCTGCCGTGCCGCTCCCTTCGGATGTTAAACTTACGCTAGCGCCTCCGCCCAAAAAATTACTTAATTTTTCCGTGCCGGCCTCCCAAATTTTACTTAACAACTCTGGGTGTTCGTAAATGGCATGCAACCGTTTTGTTAAATTTACATAGGACTCGGCGATAAAAACGGCGCTGGCGGCTTTACCGGCCATTTCCATCCCCTTAAAACCCATTGCCAATGCGTCTACCGCGCCGGCGCGACCTATGGCTTTATCCATATCTTCCAATAATTTTTGGCTAAATGAGCGTACTAAACCTATTTTTATATTTTTTACAGTTTCCGATATTTTGCCTGCTTTTTTCTCTGCTTCCCATGATTTTACCTTTTCGTCCCAATAACGCAGTTGCCATACTATCGTCCTGCCGGCAATAGTTGTCGTTAAAGTATTAGTTATATTGGCTAATGTCGGCAACACCTCTCTGTTATCCGCTTTTTTGTTAAAATGTTCTAAACGCTTCATTAATCTTTCTGGCAATCCTTGACGATAAGCTTCGCGCAATTTCTTTACATCATTTTCCCATTCCGATTGTTTATCTTGGGAAACCTGCGTTGATTCTTGTTTGCCCTCAAGTAAAGCTTGACTCTCTAATTTTTTACCGATGTCAGCCTGTTCATACAATTTCCACGCTTCTTCTTCCGCCAAATCTTCATCAAGCCAAGTTATTTCCTGATTATGCAGCCGCGTTTCTTTGGCCGCGCCAGCCGCTTCCGTGCCGAATAAAGTCGCGTACATTGCCAAACGATAGGAAGAAAAAAACGGCGCTAAAACAATTTTGCTCGCATTCGCCCAAACTTTCATTACGCCAAATCCTTTTTGCCAATAATCTTTAGTTTGATTTTTTTGAAAACTCCGCTCCCTTTCCTCTTTTTTCTGATAATTATCAGACCATTGGTTTAAAAATTCGCTGACCTTTGGGGACCAATCAGCCTTTTGGCTTAACCAAGACAAACGCCTTTTAAACCAGCCCGCCTTTTTTTCTTCAATTTTTGAACCAAAATTAGCTATTTTTTCAAAAAAACCTTTGGCCTTTTCGCTAGGTTCAGAGATAGCGGCGGCTTCACTTTTTCCTTTAATTTTGTTTAAAAATTCTTCCTCTGGCTTTTCTTTATCCTGTGGTGAAGAGCTCTCTTGTTTTAAAGCCCCATCAACATCTTTCCAAAACTCGTCAGCGGATGTTTCTTCTTGCTCTGCGTCTAACGCTTTTTTCAACTCTTCTTCAACTTCGGCAATTTGCGCTAAATCCACCTCGTCCAACACCCTTTCTCCCGCTTCCTCCTCTGGCACTTTGTCCTTTTCTTCTTCCGATTCTTTTTCCGATTTCGGCGTGGATTCGGATATTTGTTCTTTCAGGCATTCTTTAGCTTTTTTTTCGGCATTTTCGTTGTTAAAAAAATAATCTTCTTCATCAGTAAAAGACAAAACTTTGTCGCTGATTTTAAATGTCTTTTCTTCGCCGGTGGCGTCTTTGGTTGTTATACTTTCTAACCCTTTTTTTTCTTCAGGGTTTTGTTCTAGCAGCGTTGGCTCTTGTAGCGGCTCTTCTGGCGGAGTTTTAGTTGGCAATATTGGTTCGGGTTGCGGTTCTACTTCGGGATTTTCTGGTTCGGATTTTTGTTTTAAGACTTCTTCAGCTAAATTTATTATTTTTCTATAAATCCATAAAGAAGGACCGAGACGAGATTCTTTATATTCTTTATTAAACATTTCCCCTTCTTTAATTAAATAAACTAAAGTAGGAGCGGATGTCTCTCGAAAACTTTCATTAATATAAGCTCTAAGAAGGCCCTTGTTGTCTAATAAATTTTTAACATCATTTTTATTAACATTCTTAAAATCAGGATTAGGCTGGTTGTCAAGTAAAACATACTCTAATTGGAAATAAGCATTTTGTATGGATTTTTTTAACTTTTTTTCTTTTTTTTCTGCCGAAATTTCTTCCTCAATAATAGGTTGTTGCGGCGCGACTGGCTGTTCTGTTTTTTTCTTTTCATTCTCTGTTTCTAATGTAACTGACTGCTGTAGATCTCTTAGCCTCTCCGCCGTTAATTCTAACTTTTGCTTCTCGTCCCCCTTTCTTTTAACTAAAAAGTAATAAGCGACTTGTTCTTCTTTCTTCATTGTCCAACCTATAATTTTCCATCCTGGCTCTGGGTTGCTATGCTTATCTATGCCAATCACCTCTTGACCAATAACAAATCCGTCCGGAGAAATTTTTTGTTCCGGCGTAGACGCTAAATTTTTCTTTTCTTTTAATACCTCTTTTCTTTCATTCACTGTTTTTTTTTCACTGGTTTGATTTTCTCTTTCAGCTTCTGTACCTATTTCCGGCATCCACTTTGTTTTTTCTGTGGACGCGGTCTGACCCGTCAAGGGCTCTATTTCTCCCTCGAGCTTTTGTTTTAATTTATTTTCTGGCCGCGCTTCATCTGCCGTTTCTTTTTCAGTTTCCTGCGCGGAAACTGACGGCGAGGAAGTATCTTTTTTTTCTACAGCAACTTTTTTCGCTTCAATCGCGGCGTCAACGGAAACTTCGTTATACTGCACTATTTCGTCAAAAGTTTCTTTCGGTAATAGCTTCTTATATTTTAGCTGAATCTCCGCTACTCCTTTGGGATCCGACCAATGGCCTCTCAATTCATTCTCCATTTTTTTAGCCAAAGTGAATGGATATTGCTGTATTTTTTCTTCCTCCGGCAAATTATCAAAAAAACCATCCAATGTAGCGATATAAGAAACATACTTAATTATTGGAGACAAACTTTTAAAAGGCTCTTTATTTTGCATGCTGTCATAAAGCTCTTTTATTATCTTCCTGCTCTGATTTATGTCCGCATCGGTTTTTATATCAGACCACTCTTCTATCCCTTTAAAACGTTCTGGCCTTTCTTCATTGGGTAATTTTTTTATCGCCGTTATCTTGTCGCGACCCATAAATAAAGAGTAATCGTAGTCCCACTTATTAACTATTTCGCTTATATCAAAAAAATTTTTAAATAACTTTTTTACCTCCGGAGTAAGTTCAATTTCTGGCTGGTGTTCTGGCGTTGCAATTTCTTGCCTCTCCGCGTCTATTTGAACTTTCGGCAAAATCGGCGTGTCCGGCATATTAAAAGCATCCAGCTTTTTGGCGGACCGTTTTTTCCTCTTTTTCTTTTCTAAAGGAGTCTCTTCTTCTTCCCAATCATCAAACCTATTTTTTTCTCTCATAAAAACTTAAATTAATTTTTATGAATTTTTTTTAAACGCTCCCTGATTTTTTGCGCTTCCAGAGATTCCGGCAGTGGATGATTTTTATCTTCCGCCCTGGCCTCCGCTGGCATTGACGCAACGAGCCGCCTCAGCCCTTCGGCCTGGTCGCGCGGATAAAATTTTTCCGGCGAATTTTCCGCCATATTATTAAAATTAACTTTATAAATTCATTTACACGAACTTATTTAATATTTCAATTTTAGGTCCGCTCAAAAGCGTGAACAAAAACATGTCGCCGATTTTTTGGCGGTAATCGTATTCCGCCAAATCCATCGCTACCCAATTGATTTCCCAGCCGATGGCGCGCTGGAAATCGGCAATTAATTTTTCCAACCGCTTATGTTCCGCTTTCCCGACAATCAGCAAATCCACCTTAGCGGCGGTATCGCCGACGAATTTACCGGCTAAAACCGCGTAATTAAGCCGGCCGCTGTTTTGCAATTTGGCTTTCAGTTCCTCCAGCCGCACCACCTGCAATTTTAAAAATAAATTTTTAATTTCTAAAAAAAGAAAAAAGTCCGGATTCGCGCGGTAGTGTTTTATTTTAACCGTTTTTTTGTTAACCGTCAGCGGTTTTATTTCTTCAATCACCGCGTCCGCTTCCGTCAGTTTCCCTATTTCTTTATTCACGCTGCGGACGACCGACTTGGTTTTAGCGGCAATGTCCGCCGCGCTGAAATCAGCCGGCGCGTGCATAATCAAAAATTGCAAAATTTTGACGCGGACCGGGGACGAAAAAAGTTTTGTCAACATAAAATAAAAGAAATTATTCCAAAATCCAAATTATACCAAATTATTCCAAATCAAATCTAAAACTCAAATATCAAAATTTAGATTTAGAATTTTGGCATTGGTTTGGAATAATTTGGAGTAATTTGAAATAATTTAGTTTTGTTAAGGTATCATGGTACTTTCTGTTCCTCGCATCTTTAAATTAACTTATGCACAGAGAACAACTGATGCTTTGTGCTCTTTCTCTTTTTATATTATAATATAATTATTAAACAATTGCCAATCCCCATGTATTACAAAATTTCCCGCTTCATTCTCGCTCCGACTTCCGGCAAACCGTCCACGACGGCGGATATTTTTATTGCCAATCCGCAAATTGACCAGGAAGCGATATTGGGCAAACTATTTTTTTTGAGCGAAATAGAATCAACCAAACCGGACGCGCTAAAAATAATAAATTTTTTCATCTCCGCCTTGCCCGCCTACTATTACCAAAGCGAAAAAATCAGCTTGCGCGAAAAGATGGGCATGATAAAAATAAGCGACCTGTTTGAAACGGCTTTAGGCAAGATTAACGCGGAATTTGAAAATTTCATTAAAAAAGAAAAAATAAAAATTGAACCCAAAGCGATCAATTTGATCACCGGCGTAGTTTATAAAAATGAATTGACCTTCAGCGCTACCGGAAAAATCAAGGCCTGGCTGATTTATCCGGAAAAAGAAGCGGGAGCAAGCGGCGCGGACAAAAAAACATACCAAATATCAAACGTGGAGGAACAAGCGCCCGAGGAAAATAAAACGCATTTAAATAAAATTTTTTTTAACATTACCGAAGGGAAAATTCCGCCGGAAGGATATTTTGTCTTTAGCAATGAAATTTTTCCGGAATACGTCAACAACCGCCATTTAGCCAAAGTCATCACCACGCTTCCGCCGGTAAGCGCGGTTGAATACCTTAAAAACCAGTTGCATAAAATTAACAGCTATGTCACCTTTTTAGCTCTGATTATTAAAAGTTCGGCCACTCCGCCGGTTAAGTGCTCCATTCCCCAAATGCAACTTAACATAACCGCCAATAACTCGCTGGAGCGCATGAATGAAACGGAAAACGCCACGGAAAAATATTTATCCCCCGTCGGCCTTATCCCCGTCAACCGCTATTGGGGAATAATAAAAAACATTTGGAGCAAAATAATCGGCGGCCGCGAGCGAAAGCTTACGACCATTATTCGAGATAAAGTATTTTTCGTAAAAAAACACCGCCTTAATTTTTATACCAAAATCGGCGGTCATGTTAAAATTTTTTTTCTCTACCTTTTTAACATTATCGCTTATTTATTGCGCCTGCTTTCGCGCCCGCGAGAACTAACAAACAAATTAAGCCAAGTTTCGCGAAGCGGCTGTCGGCTGGCAAAATCTTCCTTTTTTAACGCCAGTCGCTGGTTTTTTAATTTATCAATTATAAGCAAAGTATTGCTGTTTATTTTTATTGCCTGTTCTTTGCTCTTTTGCTACAGCCTTTATAATTTAAGGCTTGGCCAAAACGAACAAGTTGAACAGCAAAGTTATCAGGATTTAAGCCAGCAATTGACGCAAAAACAAAATCAAATTGAAGCCAGCTTGCTTTATCACAATGAAGAAAAAGCGAAAGAATTTATTGACGAGACTGCGGCGTTGATTGAAAAATTACGCCAATTTAAAAATATTGACCAAAAATTAATTGATAAATTTGCCGCGGTTAACGCCGAACAAACGGCTAAAATCAGCCATGTAATTGCCGTTGACAGCCCCGTTGAATTAATTAATTTTAACAAATTAAACCTAAACGCCGCTATCGTTGCCATGGTTGCGGCAAACGGACGCGTCTATGCGTCTGACTTAAACAACCAAACCGTTTATGAATTTAATCCGTCTGAAAAAACCGCAAACAGCTTAAAAAGCGGCGTAAACGACATTGATTACGGCGCGCTATGGCAAAACAATCAAGTAATTTTTCTGTCCGCCGGCGGCGGAATAACCATTGACGATAAAAATAACATCACCGACTTTACAAAATCTCTTGCCAATTCCAAAGCTGATGTTACGGCAGCCGCGAGCTACAACAGCCGCCTTTATTTGCTGTCCGCGGCGCAAAATAATATTTTCCGCTATACCCGCGATTTTTCCTCCCGCGAACCGTGGATTAAAGAAAATATTGACGTAAAAAACGCAATTAGTTTTGATGTTGACGGCTATGTTTATCTGCTTAAAAATAACGGGGAAGTAATCAAATTGCTTTCCGGCTATGTTAACGAATTTAAACTGTCCGGGGTTAATCCGGCGCTCGCGAACCCGCAAAAAATCCGCCTGACCGGCGACAGCGAAAAAGGATTGATTTACGTTTTAGAACCGGCGCAAAGGCGCCTGGTGGTTTTTGAAAAAAGCGGTCAATTTTTACTGCAGTACAAACTGCCGACGCTTACTAACCTAAAAGACTTCGCGGTGTTGGAAAAAGAAAAAAAAATACTGCTCTTAAACGACGCGGCAGTTTATGAAATAAAGACGGAAGAACTAAAATAGCTCATCGTAAGAACTAAATTTAATTATTCCAAAATCTAAACTGTTCCAAATTGTTCCAAACCAAATTCAAAGCTCAAATTTCAAACATAAAAAATATTTTAGGTTTTAAGTTTTGACATTGGTTTGAAATAATTTGGTATAATTTGAAACAATTTGGATTTAAATGTAAAAAAGTCCGGAAAAACTCCGAACTTTTTTATTATTTCCTATTTCTTAATTCTAACTTCTTAATTCTTACTTCAAGGTTGCCGTTCCCCCCGCTTCTTCGATTTTTTTCTTCATCGTTTCCGCGTCGGCTTTGGCCACGTTTTCTTTTATTACTTTGGGCGCGCCGTCAACCAAATCTTTGGCTTCTTTCAGGCCCAGCCCGGTGATTTCTTTTACCGCCTTGATAACCGCGATTTTATTGGCGCCGCTGGCGGTTAATTCCACATTAAACTCGGTTTTTTCTTCCGCCGCTTCCGCCGCCGCACCCGGCGCCGCCATCATCATCGCTGGCGCCGCCGCGGATACGCCGAATTTTTTCTCTAAAATTTTAACGAGCTCGGCCAAATCCAAGACGGACATTTTTTCAATCTCTTCCACGAGAGCTTTGAATTTCGCCGGTACTTCAACCGCGGTTGTTTCCTCGGCGGCTGTTTTTTGTTCTTCTGGCATAAAATTTTTATTATTTTATTAATTTATAAAATGGAACGCGGATTTGACGGATTAAACTGATTTTTACGGATTAAATCCGCGTCTATCCGTTTTATCAGTATTATCCGCGTTCTATTATTTTTTGTTCTCAATCGCTTTTAATACGTAAACTAAATTGCGCAAATTTCCCGCGAGCGCGTTGACGATGCCGGAAATAGGCGCTTGCAGGGAACCGACAACTTTTGCGTATAATTCAACTTTAGACGGCAATTTAGCGAGCACTCTCGCCTGCTCCGCGCTTAAAAATTTGTTTTCCAAAATTCCGCCCAAAACCTGCATGCCGGCGTGCGTTTTGGCAAATTCGTCTAAAATTTTCGCCGGCGCGACCTCGTCTTCATAGCTGAAAACTGCCGCTATTTCCCCTTTCAGTTCGCGGGTTTTCACTTCAGCGGTTTTACTTTCGGCTAACGCCCGGTCAATTAAAGTTTTTTTAGCGACCGCGTATTCGCCGCCAACGGTTTTAAATCTGCGGCGCAAATCGTTAATGTCGTTCGCTTTGACGCCGAAATATTTGGTAAAAAATACGGATTTCGCCCGCGTGAATTTATCCGCGAATTCTTTCACTATCTCTTGTTTTTTTTGCTTGTTAATTGCCATAGTTAAAATAGTTTACTTATTATCTACATCGCCTGTAAACCCTTGGAAAATTTCGTGTTAAAGGTTTACTAATATTTAAGTCCGAAAGAACTTATTAAACAAAAAAACTGTGGTTTTTCCACAGACAAAAATGCTAAAATTAGCTTTTTTCCTCGGTAGGATTTTTAATCCCCTGCTAACTTTTAAAATAAAATTTTAACCCAGGAAACCCCACTGTCTGTGGAAATATTTAATTATTTATATACTAACACGCCTAAAAAAAATGTCAACCCCTAACTAAAAATGGTTCTAATATGGCTACCTTATTTGTTTCTAAAATTTCCTTCAAATCTTTTTTGGTTATTGGTTCATTATCCATAATGTTTAATGTTATTGCTGCCTTAATTATAAAGTAATAAATTTATGGTGTCAAAAAAAGTGAAGCCGGCGGTGATTTTTTTATTGGATCGTCGTACCCAGAAATTTTTCTCCCGCCAAACACTTCTCCAAATTCCCTATTTTTTTGCCGTTCATAATAATTACTTTCAAACCCAGTTCTGCCGCGAATTTTGACGCTATCGGGTCAAAAGGTTTGCTTAAGCCCGGAACCCATTTATCGCCGACGATGCGCCTAAAATCCGGCCAAGTTATTTCAATAATTTTTTTCGCGCCGCTGAATTTTTTTGGATCTTTGTCGCAGACATAATCAATGTTAGATAAATTTATGACCATACTCGCCCCATAAGTTTTAGCGAGCATTACCGCGTCGTAATCCGTTGACCAGCCCGGTTTCCAGCCGGCGCCGATAATAACTTTAGCGTTAGTTTTAATTTTACGCGTCGGATCTTTAACGACCACCGGATGCGCGATGTTAAAAAAAATCGTGCGCAACAAATGCGCGTTCAACCGGCTCGCGTGAATTCCCAGCCAATCAATATCAACCGGCTGAAGTTTGGCCACTTTATTCGCCGCTTGCTGATAATGCCGGCAAGTGGTGCCGCCTCCCGCGATAATAATAAATTTTTGTCCGGTCTGAATTTGTTTGATTATCAGCGACCGAAATTTTTTTAAAAATATCCAATCAATGCCGCTTTTAGGTACAATCAACGAGCCGCCTAAAGATAAAACATGGTAACTGCCGTTAGCCATAAATTTATTTATAATATTTATATTTTTCCGCCAAATGCTCGGCGTAAGTGCGGGAATAAATAACTTGCCCCGCAGGCGTGGTTAAAAAATAAAAATAATCGCTTTTTACCGGATAAATCGCCGCTTTAATCGCCTCTATCCCCGGATTAGAAATCGGGCCGGGCGGCAAATCCCGATATTTGTAAGTATTGTACGGGCTCGCGACTTGTAAATCTTCTGCGCTCGGGCGGGTTGCGCCTTTACCGGTAACAAAATTAACGGTAGCGTCCGATTGCAAAGCCATGCTGATTTTTAAGCGCTGATAAAAAATACCAGCGATTTTTTTCATGTCTTCGGAGCGCGGCACTTCTTTTTCAATAATGGACGCGAGCGTTATAATTTCCGGCAAAGTTTTTCCCTGCTTTTTTATGTCCGCGCGCAAGGAGGGCGTTAATTTAGCGTCAAAATTTTTCAGCATTTTAGCGATAATGTCTTCCGCCGCCGCATTTTTAAAAATGCGGTAGGTATCGGGAAAAAGATAACCTTCCAGCGTCGCGCCGACGGGAATTTCCGACAAAACGGAAACCTGGCAGGATTCCAAAGAAAAGCAAGCTCCGGGCGCGGGCTTGGTTAAAGCGATAAAGTCGTCCGCTCGCGCAATATTATTTTTCTCCAAATATTCTCCAATTTCTTTTATATTCCAGCCTTCCAAAATTTTAATCGTGCGCTCCCGCTCCGCTATGTCGCCGCCCGCGAGTTTCTTGGCAATCTCGCGCAGGTTAATATTTTTATTTAGCAAATATTCTCCCGCTTTTAAGCTTTTATCGGTTTTTTTAAAAGCGGTATAGAAATAAAAATAAAATGGCCGCCGAATTAATCCTTCTTTGGCCAATTGGTTGCCGATCTGTCGCACGCCTTGGCCTTGTTCAATTATAAAATTTACTTCCGCGCTTTCCATTTGCATCGGCTCATTGATGCCGCGCCAGACGGTAAGGTAGAGAGTCGCGATTATCAATACCGCTAACGACAACGATATTCCTAAATATGTTGTTAACTTCTGTAACATAATTTTTAAAATCCAAAGTTAAAATTATCTCAAATTATTCCAAACCAATGCCAAATGTCCAAAAGTTTAAATTTGAGGTTTAAATTTTAGATTTGTTTTGAAATAATTTGAATTTTGATATTTGAAATTTTTTACAAATATTCTTCCCTTCCCGCCTCTTTTAATTTTTCCACCACTTTTTTTACGTCCTGCGCGCAATCCTCCCGGCAAATCAAAGTGGACTCCTCGGTCGCGACTACGATCATGTTATTCAAACCGACGCAGGCGATTGGGCGCTTGGTAAAATTATAAATTAAATTATCCGCGCTGTCTAATGCCACCGCTTCTCCTTTGGTAACATTGCCCTCCTTATCTGAAGTCAGGATGTCTTTTACTGTCCGCCAGTTACCGATGTCGGTAAAGACGAAATTTGCCGGCAATACCAATAAATTATCGGCTTTTTCCAAAATTCCGTAATCAAACGCGATGGGCTTGATTTTATTAAATTCTCGCTCTATCGTCTCCTGCTCGCGGGGAGTGGCTAAAGCGCGGTTAATGCGCGCCAATGACCGGTAATGTTCCGGCAAACTTATTTTATATTGCTTTAATAAAGTATCAACGCGCCAGATGAAATATCCGGGATTCCAAAGGTATTGCCACTGACTGATGTATTCTTGCGCTTTGGCTAATTCCGGTTTTTCTATAAACCGCTCTACTGAAAAAACTTTTTGTTCCGCTAGAGTAAAAAATTGGCCGTTCATTTTAATATAGCCAAAGCCCGTTTCCGGCTTCGTCGGCTTAACGCCGATTAACGCGCCGCGTTCGGGATTTTTTTTGACGACGTCTTCGGCTCTTTTTAAAACCTGCAAATATTTTTTTTCGTCGTCAATAAAATGGTCGGCGTGCACGGTCGCGATAATTTCTTTCGGATTGCGAAAATAAAACCGAACGGCCGTAAGCCCGATGGCGGCGGCGGTGTCGCGCCGGCACGGTTCGCCGATGATATTTTGAGGAGGCAATTCCGGCAGCTGCTCCCGCACCAAGGCGGCGTAATCGCGCATGGTAGTCACATAAACGTCGGCGGCGGCAAAAGCGCGGCGCAGGCGCGCGTAAGTTTTTTGCAGCATGGTGTCGTCATCTAAAAACGGCTGCACTTGTTTTGGACTGTTTTGCCGCGACAGAGGCCACAGCCGCGTGCCCGAACCGCCGGCTAAAATTACTACTTTCATATTGATTCAATAAAATATAAAAGCATTAAAACATTAAAACAAAAAAACAACTACTTTTTAATATTTTTTTGCTTTTTTAGTTTAGCACTCCGCCTTGATTGTGGCAAGAACCGCTTGGTCTTAGTGATGCCAAGCTAAAAATAATTTTATTTTGGACTGAATTTTAAGTAGGAACAATCAGTTCTTAAATAAAAAAGGTGCTCTTGTACGGCACCTTTTTTCAAAGAACATTCTTAAAAAATATTATTAGCTAACAAATAACTCTGTAATTAATTTGTTAGCCCCAAATTATTAGACGATTGCGTTTGTTCAGATTGCTCTTCCTCATGATGAGAAGCGTCATAAAGCATACGAACCGTCTTATTGTAAAAATCAGCGTCGCCAGCTCTCTTGGCAAGATAAAGACACTTTTCTTCTTCTGGCGTCAAAAAAAATCCGCACATTTTTTCTTCTCCTTCCGGTAATTTTAGATGGATATTGATTTGAAACAAAGTCCGACGCTTTATAAATTTATATTACATTAACATACGATTCTAAAAAGTCAAGTTTTCCCCTTGCTTTCCGCCGATTTCTATGATATAATTAATATTGTAAAAGATAAAAAAATAATCTTTTGCCAAAAATAAAAACAAACAAATGAATGTAATAGGAGGTAAAAAATCTATATTTTTTTATTTTAGAAATTCTCTATTGCTGTGGATAATGGGGATTTTTTTATTACCTAACATTGCCTTTGCCTCTTCAATTACTCCAGCCAATTTAATTGAACTTACCAATCAGGAGCGGGCAAAATATAACTTGCCGAAATTAACAATTAATGAATTGCTAACTAAGGCGGCCGAGCAGAAGGCAGAGGCGATTTTTGCTGTACAAAAATTCTCTCATAATTTTGCGGATAAAAAATTCTCCGGCTGGATAAAAGAACAGGGCTACCAATATTCAATAGTGGGAGAAAACTTGGCGATTAATTTTACGGCTAGCGAGCCGCTGTTTAACGCCTGGCTCGCTTCGCCCATGCACAAAAAAAATATTCTACATGATGATTTCCGTGAAATCGGACTGGCAATCAAAACCAGCTATTGGCTAGGTGAAGAGACAACGCTCGTAGTTGAACTGTTCGGCGCGCCGCCGGCGCTCGCGGAACAATCAGTTCCCGATACTTTTTCTCACCGCTCCCCTTTCCTCTCTTACCAAAATCCGGCTCAACTGATTACTTCTAATTTAGCAGAAAATTATTTAAACAATATCGCCGCCGATAATACTCCGGCAGTCGCGGCCAGCAAACAAATAATAACGAAAAATTTTATAATAAAAAACAAAACTGCCGCGATTAATTATCTTTTAACGGCAGTGAAAATAACGCTTATTTATACGGCGGTAATGTTGCTTTTAGTACTTTGCTATTTCTACGCCGTCTACTTTGCAAAATTATATAAAAAATTGCAACTAATGGCAAAATAATAATTTATTAAATTAACCTCATGCTAACATGAAATAAAAACAAAACAACGACAAAATATCTTTTAAACGAAAATCGTCCCGCAATTTCACGGGACGATTTATTTATTTAACTTTTTAATTTAAACCTGATATAGTCCAAAAAGTTCATTGTTAGCTTTAACATAATTTTGAATTTCATATTAAACTTCTTCCGGTCATTTCTTTCGGTTTTGGCAAACTCATAATTTTTAAAATAGTCGGCGCCACATCCGCTAAAATTCCTTGCGTTTTTAACAGGCTTAAGTCAGCGCCGATGACATCTTCTTTGCCCAAATTTTTGCCTTCGTAATCTTGGCCGATGACTATAAGCGGCACGGGATTTGTGGAATGCTCTTTATCAATTGAGCCGGTTTGCATGTTAAACAATTCTTCCGCGTTGCCGTGATCCGCCGTAATGATCATGACGCCCGCATGCGTTAAAATAATTTTAGCGATTTCTCCTAAAAATTTGTCTAAATATTCCAGCGCCGACACCGTAGCGTCCATATTTCCCGTATGCGCTACCATATCGGCATTGGCGTAATTGACTAAAATAAAATCATAAACGTCTTTGTTTATCTCTTTTATCAAATTAGCCGTGATTTCCGGGGACGACATCTTCGGCTCATCCGCGTAAGACTCGACGCGCGACGAAGGAACGACTATCCGTTTTTCGCCCTTATACAAATCTTCCTTGCCGCCGTTAAAAAAATAAGTGACATGGGCGTATTTTTCCGTTTCCGCCAAGCGCAACTGTTTTAACCCGGCGTCAGCGATAACTTGGCCTAAAGCATTAACCACGTCTTCCGGCAGAAAAGCCACTTGCATCGGCAAGCTTTTTTCGTATTCCGTCAAGGCAACAAAACATAAATTCAAAATATTTTTCTCCCGGAAAAATTTATTAAAGCCGGGCAACACGAAAGATTTGGTTAATTGGCGCGCGCGATCGCCGCGGAAGTTAAAAAATATCACCGCGTCGCCGTCTTTGACGGTCGCTATGGGCTTGCCGTTATCAACGATTACAGACGGCGGCAACTCCTCGTCGTAAATTTTCTTGCCGTAATAAAAATCAATCGCTTCAATCGCGCTCTTAAAAGTCCGCTCGCTTTTGCCTTGAGCGATTGCCTGATATGCTTTCGCCGTCCGCTCCCAATTATTGTCGCGATCCATCGCGTAAAAACGGCCGACGACAGTCGCTATTTTTCCGATCTTACATTCGGCTATGCTTTTATTAACATCCAATATCATTTGCCGGCCGCTATTATAGGGCATATCGCGTCCGTCTAAAAAAAGATGCAGATAAACTTCGGCCAATTCATTCCGGCCGGCAAGCGTGAGTAAAGCGATTAAATGTTCAACTGCCGCGTGCACTCCCCCGTTAGAAATCAATCCCATCAAATGCAATTTTGATTTATTTTTTTTAACGTGACCAACGGCGCCGAGCAAAGCGGCGTTAGAAAAAAAACTATCATCGCTGATTGATTTATTAATGCGCGGCAAATCTTGATAAACGATGCGCCCGGCGCCTAAATTAAGGTGGCCGACTTCGCTGTTGCCCATCTGCCCCCAAGGCAATCCTACCGCTTCGCCCGCCGCGCTTAAAGCCATTGCCGGGTAATGCGACGCTAATTCGGTAAAGTTCGGCAGTTTTGCCTGAGTAATGGCGTTGCCCGCGTACGGCGGCGCGATGCCCCAACCGTCTAATATTATTAAAACTACGGGTTTTGGTATTATTTGTTTATCGTTTTTGGTCATGTTGAAAATAAAAATTGTTATATTGTTAACCCCTCCGTCTAGAGCAACTAGGGACACTTCCCCTTATAAAGGGGAGGAATAATGTGGTATTTACTCTCCCCTTTTATAAGGGGGAGTTAGAGGGGGTTAAGTAATTTAACAATAACTAAAAAGAATTAAAAAAATAATGGCATCGTTAAAATTTTTTTACTTCTTGCTTCTTACTTCATTTATTAAGGTTTTTCCCGTCATCTCTTTTGGCTTATCTTTGTCAAATAGATCCAAAACCGTCGGGGCAATGTCGCCCAAAATTCCACCCTTACGCAATATACTCCTTTTACCCCTATATCTTTTATCAACCAAGATGAACGGAACCTGATTAGTTGAGTGTTCGGTATCTATTTCTCCGGTTTTTAGATTAATCATTGATTCAACATTGCCGTGGTCAGCGGTTATGATTGCCCGCAACTCTCTTTTGTCAAATTCATGCGTTAACCGGCCTAAATATTTGTCAACGGCGGTTACCGCCTTAATGCCGGCAGCCAGATTGCCCGTATGGCCAATCATATCCGGACAAGCGTAATTGACAACCAGCAAGTCAAAAGCTTGTCGTCGGCATTTAT
>PFAS01000036.1:21365-24818 GCA_002778635.1 Candidatus Falkowbacteria bacterium CG10_big_fil_rev_8_21_14_0_10_43_11
CTTTGGAACTCATTTCCGGCGTCTGGTCATACGACTTGACGTCAGGAGAAGGCACTAGAACGCGCTGTTCCCCGGCGATGGGGTCCGCGTAACCGCCGTTAAAAAAATAAGTGACATGGGCGTATTTTTCCGTTTCCGCCACATAATACTGCCTTTCATTTTTAAATTGCATCGGCAGCGTCTGAAAAATGTCAACGCTGGGATAGGCGGACATAATATTGTCTAAATCCGGGCCAAAATCAGTCATCGCCACAAACACAAAATTATGTAATATTTTTTTGCGCTTAAAAGAATTGGGATTTTTTATTTCAAATTCTTTCTGAACAAAGGCTTTGGAAATCTGGCGCGCCCGGTCAGACCGAAAATTAAAAAAAATAACGGCGTCATCGCTGCTGATGCGCGGCAACGGATTGCCATTCTCATTTATGACAAACGGCTCAATAAACTCATCGGTATTGTTGCGGTTGTAGCTTTCCGTGACGGCGTCAATGGCTGACGCGGCGTGCCGGTTGTGGTTGTGGCGGCAAGTAAGGGCATCGTACGCTTCTTCCGTCACGGGCCAATTTTTCTTGCGGTCCATACCGTAATAACGGCCCATCACCGTAGCAATTTTTTCATTAGGGCGCAATTTGGTTTGCAATTCCTGGATTAATTTTAAAGCCGCGTGCTGGGGCGAGTCCCGGCCATCGGTAAAAAGATGAAGATACACTTCCGACAATTTATGCCGGCGTGCCAGTTCTATCAGCGCCCAAAGGTGCGTCGGGTCGCTGTGCGCGCTCATGCCGTTAGATAATAACCCCATCAAATGCAACTGCGATTTACTTTTTTCTATGTGTTTTATCGCCTGCAAAAAAGCGGCATTCTTAAAAAAAGTGCCGTCTTTAATGGCCTTAGTAATGCGAATAACATCTTGGTCCACTACCCGGCCGGCACCGATGTTCATGTGGCCGGCTTCGCTGTTGCCTTCTTGCTTGTCCGGCAAACCGACGCAATGTCCGTAGGCGCATAGTTCAGTATAAGGGTACTCTTTTTTTAATTTATTAAATACCGGCGTTTTGGCCAAAGTTATCGCGTTGCCGCGGCTCGGCGGAGCAATGCCCCAGCCGTCCAAGATTATTAGCACTAATGGCTTTGTTGATTTTATCGTTTTATTTTTAGTAATTGACATAAAAAATAATCATCTTTTAATGACTAATGCCAAATTTCTAATAAATAACTAATTCTCTAATGTCCAATTTTTGACATTAGTCATTGAGGTTTAATTAAATATTAGTAATTAGGAATTTATGCGAGTTTCTATCTCCATTAATCTATTATACTTACAGACTCTTTCCCCTCGCGACAATGAGCCGAATTTAACGTAATCGGCTTGAACGGCCACGGCTAAATCGGCGATAAAATCGTCGGTAGTCTCACCGCTCCGGTGCGATACAAAAATCTTATAGCCATTATTTTTCGCCAACTTAACGCAGGCAATCGTTTCGGTCAAAGTGCCGACTTGGTTGGGTTTGATTAAAATGGTATTAGCTACCTTGCGTTTTATTCCCTCTCGCAATCTATCGGCATTGGTGACGAACAAATCATCGCCCACAAGCATTATTTGGCTGCCTAATTCTTTGGTTAAATCCTGCCAGCCCTCCCAATCATCCTGCGCCAAACCGTCTTCAAGGGAAATAACATTGAATTTTTTCAACCAGTCGCGATACAAACCCACGAGCGTTGTATTGACAAAACTCGCTTGGTCTAATTTAAAAATATATTTGCGCGTGTAAATATCATATAGTTCGGATGAACCGACATCAATCCCTAAACCAATATCTTTGCCTATTTGATAGCCCGCGCGTACGGTCGCAGCCATAATAAACTCCATAGCCTGTACGGACGAATAAATATCCGGCGCGTATCCGCCCTCGCTGCCGGTGTCGGTATCAAAACCGGCTTCTTTCAAGACTTTTCCCAGTTCATGAAAAATCTCCGCGCCCATTCTAACCTCTTCGGCAAAAGACCTCGCCTGGCTCGCGACCCCCTCTTTTTTCTCCCCCTTATTAAGGGGGAGATTAAGCGGGGGTGTTGGTATAATCATGAATTCTTGAAAATCCAAGTTAGTATCGGCATGTTTTCCGCCGTTAAAAATATTAAAACTGGGCACCGGCATTTTGTAACTTATTACTTGCAACTTGTAACTTGCGGCTATGTATTCATACAACTCCTTATTTTCCGCGATACTGCCAGCGCGGGCGCAAGCAAGCGACACGGCTAAAATGGCGTTCGCGCCGAGTTTATTTTTATTTTTTGTCCCATCCAATTTTATCATCTTCGCATCCATCTCTTCCTGCTTGGTACAATCAGTTCCTGCTAATTCCGGAGCTATTTTTTGCTCAACATTTTTTATCACTTTTAGTACGCCCAAACCGCCATAGCGCTCGGCATCTTCATCGCGCAATTCTACTGCTTCGTGCGTGCCGGTGGACGCTCCTGATGGAACTGATGCTTTAGTTTTAATGCCGTTTTCCAATTCTACTTGGCATTCAACAGTAGGATTGCCGCGCGAGTCCAAAATTTCGCGGGCGGTTATGTTTTTAATTTTATGCGACATACTGCCTCCTTGGTATATTAATTTTGATAAATTTTTATCCTATGACAACTCAATAATTTGAGGAGCTTTTTCTGGGCTTGCTTCAAAGCCATTTTCTGGTCTAAACATAATTTTTCTGTTAATTAATATATGATGAATGTTTTTTTGCTTTATTGTTTTTATGTTTTAATGTTTTAATGACTAATAAATTTCATACTCCACGTTCGCCGTTACGATAATTTCCGTACTGCCGGCTTCTACCGCCGGCACTGGCGCCATTTCCGCCCCGCCGCCAATACCTATACTTTTCATCGTGTAGCTGTCATACGGCCGCGGACTAATGTCGTTAGAATATTCGGAAAAAAAAAATGACTTTGCCTAATTTTACGTCGGCGATTTTTGCCAAAGCGTCCGCCTTTTCTTTCGCGTTTTTTATCGCGAGTCCGCGCGCCTCTTGTTTTATTTTTTCCGGCTCATCCACTTCAAAAACTAATCCGCCGACTTGATTTAAACCGGCATCGCCCACGGCTTGGATAATATCGCTGATTTTATCCATATTCCTGATTTTAACATTGACGTTTTGACTCACCTGATACGAACGAAATATTTGTCGCCCCTTGGTCCAATCGTATTGCGGGTAAATGCTGTAATTGGCCGTTTGAATGTCTTTGGCGTCAATTTTAAAATCTTTCTTTAACTTTTCAATCAAAGCATTCATCTTTTTGGTATTTTCCGTTTGCGCCGCGGCTACGGTCGGTTTTTCCGTCTGCAAGCCTAGCTGAATTTTGGCCACATCCGGTACCGCGACCACTTTGCCCTGCCCGCTGATATTGATAGAATGCTTTTGCTCGGCCGATAAACCGATGTAACGGTATTGC
>PFAS01000020.1 GCA_002778635.1 Candidatus Falkowbacteria bacterium CG10_big_fil_rev_8_21_14_0_10_43_11
AAAATAACTAAACGAAAATATGCCCAGAGTCTGCCAAATCACCGGTAAAAAAGCCGGCAAGGGAAATTCCCGCAGCCATTCCAACATCGCTTCCAAAAGAAAATTTAACGTCAACTTGCAAACCAAGCATCTGCTTAATCCTGCGACCGGAAAATACATGCGTCTAACTCTTTCCACTCGCGCCATCAAAACGCTGAAAAAATGGCGGGAAACGGGAAAAAAATACGATTTAAAAAAACTCGCGCAATACTAAAAAGTTTGAATACTCTTCTTAAAAGCGATCTTTAGTTTGCGCAGTTGTATTAATAATACTTATTGTTCTTTAATCACCGCCAGGCAAATAATTTAATGCCATGACGGTTTTTTTATACTAATTTTGGGGAGATATCAATAATATGTTTGCTCATTATTTGTGGTTAAGCTTCGTTTATCGGCGCTTCGGGACCGTTCCTCTTAACGATAGTGATTTATTAAAAATCAAAGAAATATTGGGTATTGAAACTTACTACTTCGATATTCCCCCAGAAGAACCCCCTTCGCACTTATATGAGAACCACATTGTGCTTGCAACCACTCTAAAAAAAAGACCCGCCTCGACTCAGGGCTTGCTTTATTCACGAACTTGGACATGCACTTTTACACCGATGGATATCACAAGAAAAAAAACGCTTACGCAAGCCAAACAACGACATCGAGCTAAGCGAAGAAGAAAGAATAGAAGTAGAGAGTAACTTCACTCAATACCAGGGGATTTTAACTGATGAGGCTAATTATTTTGTCCTTTGTACTTACTGGCCAGAATCGTATGTCAGAGAATGTATTCACAATTCCCTTGGTATCGGCGGACGCTCCTCTGCCCATGGCTCTTGTTCCAAATGTTCGTGCGGTATTTCTTTTCCTGTTTTTAAACAAATTCCGTAAGTTCCCCGCTCAACGCGCGCCAAAGCGGCGTCTATTTTTTCCAAAATCTCACGGTAAGCCGCGCGCGAAGATTCTTCAATAATGTCTTCGGCGGCATCGTTAGCCAAATCATCTTCGTCAGGATTATCTACCGGCGCTTCCGGGCTATGCAGTTCTTTGAGTTTTTCCTCTACTGATTGTTTTTCGCTCAAAAGACGCTCTTTCATTTTTTGGATAAATTCTTGGGTAAACATAACTTTAAGATTAGTTATTAGCGTGTTTAAATATTATAACGATAAACAAAAATTTGTACAAATTTAATAATTAGTAATGTTACTCATTACTTGCGCAAAAACCTTGCTTTTTTTTTGTAAACTTGTCTATAATTGTCAAGAGGATAAATTTTACTAATTTATTAATATTAACTAAATCTATGACGCACAAAAACATCATCGTAACGCTAGCCGTTGCTTTTACAGCGGCGATTGCTCTACCCGCCTACGCGCAAGACGCCTGCCAATTCAGCGGCGCGCCCACGCCGGAAAAAATAGCCGCTTGCGCGCAAGCGTCGCAGGCGCAAGCACAGCAACAGCAGGGAGGCGGAGCCGCTATGCCTTGGGAACAGGGAAAAAATCAATTCCAAGCCATAACGTTGCCGAAAGAATTCCAACAATTCAGTCAAGAGTTGCAGGCCAAACAGCCGCTGGAGCAACAACCAGCTCAGGAATAAAACCTAGGTAACTAAAAAGGCGAGGTAAAAACTCGCCTTTTTTTATTGAAAAATTATTTGCTATAGATATCACATTCTAAAATCGGATTTGTTAGTTAGTTTGGGTTTTAGTTAGTTTGGGTTTTAAAACCCAAACTAAAAATCAAACCGCATCCTCAAACACCGGCTTTTCCGCCTGATAAAAAATTCCTAACGGCAGTTTGCCGCTGTCTTCATTCGCTTTGTTTAAGGCAGAAGTAAAATTGTTAGTTTGATAATTATCGTCCAGCCAGTAAAATTTATCTTTCATGGCCGCGCGCGTATCGTAAAAAGTAACGCAGGGCTGGATTATTTCTACTAATGAAAAACCCTTGTGCTTAATTGCCGTTTTGATGATGTCGGCTGTTTTTTTTACCTCATAAGCATAACTGCGCGCGACCAGGCTGGCGCCCGCCGCTAACATTAAACTTAAAGAATTCAGGGGCTCCTCTATGCTTCCTTCGGGCGAGGATTTGCTTTTCAGCCCGCGGGGACTGGTAGGCGTAAATTGGCCGGTAGTTAAGGCAAATACCTGATTATTGTGGACGACAACCGTAATGTCCGAATTCTTTTTGGCGGCGTGAATGAGATGATCCAGCCCTTCGGCGTAAACATCGCCGTCGCCGACAAAGGCGATTATTTTCAATTTGGGATTAGCGAGTTTCGCGCCAACGGCGGTCGGAATTGCCCGGCCGTGCAAGGAGGTAAAACTGTTTAAATTTAAATATTCGGTAATTTTGCCGTGGCAGCCGATGCCGGAAAAAATAGCAATATTTTCTGGTGCAACTTCCCTAGCCGCGGTTAAATCGCTCACCGCGCTTTTAAAGGCGGTAAGTATGCCAAAATTGGAACATCCCGGACACCAAGTATTGATTGCGCTTGTATTCAACTCCATAAATAAAACTGTTATGCTAATCTGCGAATAATATGCCAATCCACTAATTGCTAATAAAATACATTTGTAGCATTAGCAATTGCAGATTAGCATTTATTCGTGGATTAGCATCACAATAGTTTGTTTAACTTCTTCGCTAACTCCATTGGATTAAACGGCTTGGAATCGTATTGTAAAATCTTATGCTTAATTTCTATTCCGGTTTTTTCCCGTATTAACGCGGCTAATTGTCCGGTAACATTTCCTTCAACCGCTATTATTTTCTTCGCTTGTCTTAATTCGCGCGCGAGCGCCGCACTTGGAAACGGCTCTAAACAAAACACCTGAATTGCTTTAATTGGCTGGCTAATTATTTTAACCGCTTCCAATACCGCGCCCTTGGTTGAGCCCCAAAAAATCACGGCATTTGGCGCGCGCTTGTCGCCATAAATTTTCAGCGGCTGGTATTTTTTTACTTCGCGGGCAATGAGCGGCATTTTCTTAAACCGTTTTCCCACCATCTTTTTTACTAACGCCTTGTCTTCCGTCATTATGCCAAATTCGTCATGCTCGTAGCTGTTTACTTTTACGGCCGCGTTTTTTGTCCCCGGAAAAGCCAAAGGCGAAATACCGCTCGCGCTAAACTGATAGCGTTTATATTCTTTACTCTCACGCCCCGCGGGGCGTGAGGGTTTATTTACTTTAGTTAAAACATTGCCCTTGATTATTTTTTTATTATTTTTAAAATCGGCCGTAACAATACTCTCGGATAAATGCTTGTCTAATAAAACCAGTACCGGAATTTGGAACTGCCAAGCTAAATTAAGCGCTTCCCTGCCCGCCTCGTAACTTTCGTCCGCGTCTCCGGGCGCAAGCACCACCAGCGGGAATTCGCCGTGCCCGGCGTTTTTTAACATCGCTAAATCCGCCTGCGCGGTGCCGGTCGGAACGCCGGTCGCCGGTCCGGGTCGTTGCGATATAGCCGCCACAAAGGGAATTTCAGTAATGCCGGCCAGACTGAACGCTTCCTGCATTAAGGCAAAGCCGCCGCCGGAAGTTCCTACCGCCGTTCTTTTACCCGCGTAAGCCGCGCCCAAAGCCATAGTTGCCGCCGCGATTTCGTTTTCCGGCTGTACTACTCTGATGTTAAATTTGCTTTTATTGCTTGCTAAAAAATGTAGAATGGAGGTCGCGGGCGTCATTGGGTACGCGATATACGCTTCTAAACCGGCATCCACGAATCCTTCGGCAAACGCTTGATTACCGTCAATTAAACGCTTAGCGCTTTTTTTGCTAACGGGGATTTTTAATGCCGGCCAATTATTTTCCGCCGCGTGCTTAAATCCCTGGCGCGCGAGCAGAATATTTTTTGCCGCTTTGTCTTTGAAAGCGGCGGTAAAAATTTTTTCCAAATCTTTTAGCGGGCAAAAAAAATAATAACACAGCGCGCCTAACGCCACGGCCGTGCGCATTATCATCGAGGGCGCGCCGGCTTTCTTTACCAGTTCGCTCATGGGCAAATAAAATATTTTACCGGCGTTTTTTTTGTCGCCGTCCAAAATTAAAATTCCCGCTTTTTTTAATTCACCTTGATGCAATTTAGCCGTCTCCTCGTTAAACGCCACTGCGATATCAAGCTCGCTACGATCATTCGCTACTTTTTCCGGCGCGAAACTGACGCGACAAAAATTATGCCCGCCACGGATGAGCGAAGGATAATCGGAAGAAATAAAAACTTCCTGTCCGGCTTTGCAAAACAACTTGCCCAAACTAATGCCGGCTTCTTTAATGCCGTCGCCGGCCGCGCCGCCAAAAAGGACGGTGGTTATTTGATTGGTATTTTTAACTGACATAGTTTTTTTAACTCCACACCTTCTAGAATAAGATTAATCTTGCTATTAGGTTTACTCTTGCGCCAAGATTTGGTGTGGGAGGTTTAATACCTAGTAGGAAGGTGTGGGGTTTTATTATAAACCAACTCCCAAAAAAAATCAAAAGGCCGTTTTTTGCCGCTGATCTTTATTTTTTTAAAATTTTAATTTATCGTTATCGT
>PFAS01000021.1 GCA_002778635.1 Candidatus Falkowbacteria bacterium CG10_big_fil_rev_8_21_14_0_10_43_11
CCCAGATAACATTGTTGGCGTCGGTTTCAATTTCCAGCCACGCGCCGCGGTTAGGAATGACTTTGGCGCCGTAATATTTTTTGCCTTTGATCATTTCGGCGGTAAAAATAACGCCGGCGGAACGGATAAGTTGCGACACCACGACGCGCTCAATGCCGTTAATGACAAAAGTGCCGCGCTCCGTCATTAGCGGCAAATCTCCTAAAAACACCTCCTGAACGATTGCTTTATCGGTTTGTTTATTATACAGCCGCGCCTGCACCCGCAACGGAGCTTCATAAGTAATGTTTTTTGCTTTGCTTTCCACTTCCGAAAATTTCGACTCGTCCAGATAATAGTCGTCAAAATATAATTCCAAATTGCGGCCGATAAAATCATTAATCGGCGAAATTTCATCAAAAAGTTCCCGCAAGCCTTCTTCCGTAAACCAGCGATAAGAGTTTTTTTGCACTTCAATTAAATCCGGCATCTCCATCGCGGATGTTTGCGGAGAAAAAAATTTGCGTTCAATAGTATTTTTTGTCTTGGCGTTAGACATAGTTTCCGTTTTAAACGCTTGTTTAAATAAATATTTACCCGCTTAAAATAAATGCGTACAAAAAAATACCCTATTCCTCCGGAAGTCAGGTTTAATTAAAAGCTATTTATCTCGTTACGACAGTTTTGGAGTAAAGCACTTGAGTTTATTTTGATATAATATCTAAAAATATTGGCTAAATTTTGCAAAAAAGAAAAACGGCCTCTTGCTTGTAATAAAAATAAGAACCGTTTATTTAGTAGCGTGTCTATATGTGCTTAGCATTTTGTTGGCGCAAAAATGGATAAGATGTTTTATCTTGCTTGTTTAACCCATATTAACAATATCAAAAATATTTGTCAAGAGGTTTGCATAAAGTATTTTTATAAAAAATGCAAGATGGCAGTAATTTTGGCTAAAATTAAAAAAAATTATGCCTCACAAACCTAAAATAGCCGCTTATTGCCATAAGTTATCCACAATGTCGCATAACGCAAAACGCGTAACTCATAACACTTTTATGTTCATGGGGTGGCGGATAATTAAGGTTATCTTTTATTTTTTTCTTTATTTTTATTCTTGACAAAATGGGGGGGGTGGTGATAAAATGCTTATGATTACTACAATGGTAGTCATAGATTGCTCATTAAAAACCGAGAAGAGGTGAGACCATGGACAAACTAAGATTGATGAACTACTGGAACAAACAGGTGGACGGCAGGATTCCTCACAGTGCGCAGGCAGTGTTGCGCTTCACTAACACCGCTGTCAAGAATGAAGACGCTACTAGTTCATGCGGTTCAGGGGGAGGATGCAATTGCGGTGGTGGTTGCGGCGGGGAGTGCTCCACATCTTGCGAAAGTTGAAAAAACTCAACCAAACATAGGGAGAAGTGAAAAAATAAAATTATTATTCATTTCTCCCTCTATTTTTAACTGTGATAGAAAGGATGTTCAAAATGCTAAGATCGTTCGGACTCCAATGGCACTTGACTAATGAGTGCGATCAAAGATGCCAACATTGCTATATTTGGCAAAAACACGAAAAAGAAGGGTTGCAATCCACGCCAACTATTAAACAATGTCAATTTGTTATTGATGACTTTATTTCATTTTGTAATGAAATGGGTGTAGCACCTTACTTCTCTATTACCGGCGGCGATCCATTGCTCTATTCGCTAATTTGGGATGTATTGGATCTGATTCATCGGAAAGGAATCGGCTTTACCATTCTAGGAAATCCGTTTCACCTAACCAGCGAGAAAACTGAGAGATTAAGAAATCTTGGCTGTGTCAGCTATCAAATGTCCATTGACGGTCTTGAGAAAACGCATGATTATTTGCGTAAACCAGGATCTTTCCGGGCAACTTTGTCAGCTTTACCAATTTTACACAAAGCTGGCATTAGAAGCATGATAATGTCAACCGCAATTATTGCCGCGGTTGTCATGCGGTTTCTGCCGGCACAACAGGTAATTTTTTTGACAAGGACCCGCAATGTTGGCGATGCTGATTTGAATAGCGATGGTACTAAATAAGTGCCGTCGCTTTTATTTTCACATTAATTTGTTATAATAAAAGTATGAAATACAATCAAATCTACAAAAATAATTTTGTTTGGGGAAATAAACCAAATGGACTTTTGCAAAAAATTTATAAATTGAATAAAGTAAACTCAGAATTTTTAGATTTAGGTTGCGGTCAAGGAAGAGATGTTTTGTTTATGTTAGAAAAAGGATATAAAGTAACCGCAGTAGACAATTCGCAAGAAGGGATAAAAAAAATAAAAGAACTCATTCAAGCAAATAATTTATTAATTGCTAATATTAACCTAAACTTATTTTGTGGCGATATTAAAAATTTTAATATACAAAAAAATAAGTATGTTATAATAAACGCTTTTAACTCTTTACAATTTTTGCCTAAAAAAGAAGCTGTAAAAATAATTGAAATTATTAAAAAAAATATAAAAAATGGAGGTTATGTTATTATTTCTGGCTTTACGATAAATGATCCGCTTTACAAAAAAATCAATAATGACAAGCGCTGTTTTTTTGAACCGCAAGAGCTAAAAAAGATGTTTTCTGATTTTCATATTATTTTATACAAAGAAGAAATTATAGAAGACAAGGGGCATGCTGGCAGTCCAGAACCACATAAACATGGTATTGTAAAAATGATAGCACAAAAAAAATAATATTTTACTTTGCAAAACAAAAAAACCATCTAATCGCTTAACTAATCAACTGTTTAACTAATTTCTGCTTTCTTAATTCTAACTTCTTACTTTTACCCTGTGAAATAATTTGCCTTTGGCAAATTAAAAAATCTTTGATTTTTTTATTTCACGGGGTAAACTTTCCAAGTTCTTCCCTCACTACCTCCCTGTCATCCCAAGGTATTTTCTTTCCTCCGGCCACGCAAATCGCCTGCTCGCAGCCCTTGCCGGTAATTAAAACTAAATCCCCCGCGCAAGCAAATTGTAATGCTTTTTTAATCGCTTCCCGCCGGTCCATTATTTTAAATAAATTTTTATCTAAAATTTTGCCGACCTGCTCCGCGCCCAAAGCCACCTGGTCAATAATAATTTGCGGGTCGTCATCGTAAGGGTCTTCATTGGTAACAATAATAATGTCAGCGCGCTCGCCGGCCGTTTTGCCGAGTACCGGCCGCCGCGCTACATCCCGGCCGCCGCCAGCCGAGCCTAAGACGTGTATTATTTTGTTGTGCTCAATTAATTTAATTGCCTCATATAATTTTTCAACTGCTTTCGGTTCGTAAGCGTAATCAACAATGACGGTAAAATTTGTATTACTCCTCTCTCCTTTATAAGGAGAGGGGTCGGGGGTGAGGTGAGTTATTCTTTCAAATCGTCCCGGCACGCCGTTGATTTTTTCCAATCCGTCTTTTATTTGCTCCAAACTCAATCCCTGAATTAATCCGACGCAGACGGCGGTCAACGCGTTATAAATATTAAACTCCCCCATCAGTTGCAAATTAAATTCAACTCCGTCAACAAAAAATTGCACCCCGTCGCTTTTCACCGCTACATTATTCGCGACAATTTGTGTTATTGAATTGTCCGCGACTTTATGGACTTTATGACTTTCGACTTTATAGACTAACTTTTCTTCCGCTTTAAAACCCAAAAAATACTCCGCGTACTCGTCGTCGCCGTTCGCGATAATTATTTTTTTAACGCGCTCCAAGTGGATTTTTTTTATTTCATTTTTTATCAATTGCACTTTCTTTTTGGCGTTTACGTACTTTGGCTGACAACGCGCCAAATGCGCGAACAATTTTCCTTTGGCCAATTTATAATTCTCAAAACCGCCGTGCGCTTCAATATGCTCCGAATAAAGTCCGGTAAACACTAAAATATCGTAATTAATAAACCGATGCCGGAATTGTTCTATTCCTTGCGAAGTCGTTTCAATAATCGCGTATTCACAGCCGGCTTTGGCCATCCGGCGCAACATGCTCTGCGTAAAAAATCTGCCGGGCATGGTCATTTTTTTATCGTTCATCCATTCTTTCTCCGCGACTTTAAACATCGCGGTAGAAGTATAGCCGACTTTATAGCCCGCGTATTCCAAGGTTTTTGCGATTAAATGCACGCTCGTTGATTTGCCGGTCGTACCGGTAACGCCGATAACGATTAATTTATTTGACGGAAAACGATGTAAAACAGCCGCCAGCCAGGCAAGCACGAAATGATAGGCGGGTTGGAGCTTTTTAAACAATTTTATGGGGATTAATTTTTTGATTATATACAATAATTGCACAGAAATTTTACAATAATTTAACAATAATTTTAAAAAATTATTGTAAAATTATTATTTAATTATCGTTAAATTAACTTTCTTAAACGCCGCGCTAAATTATAAAACTTATACCAGCATTTACTAAATATGATGTCATAACACCCCTGATAATTTATTTCACCCCCTCCAAATCCTCGTTTAAACCTCGTCACTCCCGACCATTTTTTTTCGTCAATGCCGTAAAAATCATATTTGGCATATCCTAATTTTTTTGCCAATTTAATCATCTGC
>PFAS01000005.1 GCA_002778635.1 Candidatus Falkowbacteria bacterium CG10_big_fil_rev_8_21_14_0_10_43_11
CATTTTGGACAACAAAAAAATCCGCATTTCAATGGACGGACTTAGAACGGATGGTTCCTTGGGGATACAAACGGAAATTAAGATAGCCGCCGCCGTCAACGAATAATTCTTTGTCGTGCGCTCCGCCTGTTGGAATATTATCGGCAAAACCCAAAACGCTGCCGGCCGAATTGGTTTTTATCCAGGCGCTGAAACTGACGCTGCCCGTAAAAGAACTGGCCGGCAAGCGGCTAAAAAAATACTTGCCATCAAAAATATCAACGAAAAAAATTTTCGTTCCATATTCTAAATTTTCTTAAATATCATTAAATTTTTCGTAACCCACCATACCACTTTATTTTCTTCCATCTCTTTTTTTATTTTAACGGTCAACTTTTTATCCGGCGTAAATTGCTTCGCTTTAAACTTTTCTACCCAAAATTCAGGCGGTTGTTCGTTGATGTGCCCGATGGAGCGCGGGCCCTGGCCCGGGGTTGCGGCGGTAAAAATAATTGTATCGGAAGCGTCCGTTAAAGTTTCAATTAAAATATCCGCGCACTCCGGCGGCAAATGTTCCGCCACTTCAACGCATAAAGTTAAATCAAATTTTTTATCTAAAACCAACGGCTCGCACAAATCATGCAGTTTAATTTTATTGCCAACTAGCGATGCTTCCACTGCTGCAGGCGAGCCGTCGTAACCCAAAATTTCCACGCCTTTATTCAAAAACTCTTTTAAATAAATTCCGCAACCGCAACCGATATCGACAACCGAGCGCGGCGCAAAATATTTAATTAAAATATCAGCCACCGCGCGTGCCGATGGCCCTTCAAGTTTAATGGTATTTTGGAAAAAGCGGGTGTCATAGATATTAGCATCAACAACCATAAAATTTCTAATACCTAATTTCTAATCAATAACCAATGCCAAATGTCTAAAGCTGAACTCTCTAATTCAGCAGTTAGTCATTAAATAATTGGGATTTAATTAGAAATTAAAAATTAGGTAATTGTCATTTTTTCTAACTTATTACCTTCTCCACTCCTTTCAGTAGTTTACTTTCAATTTCAAAGTAATTCCACGAACTTTTTATGTTATACCACGGCTGTTTTTCAAAAAGGTGAAAATCCGAGCCGCCGGTCATCGCGAGTTTAAGTTCGCTCGCCATGGCCTGCAAATAGCTAACGGCTTCCCAAGAATGATGCGGCGAAAGCACCTCCAAACCGTCCAAACCCATTGTTTTCAGCTGGCGAATTGTTTTTTCCTCCACCCAGTGGAACAGGCAGGGATGCGCGAGCACGAGCTGACCGCCGATTTTTTGCCGTATCCTAAAAATGCGCTCAATACTGATGTAGCTTTCGTGCATTCTGGTTTTTTCCGTTTTGCGGAAATAATTGCGGATAATCTCGGTTTGTAAAATATTTTTCTTGCCTAATTCCCGTTGTACTCTGCCTTTGTTCAATTTATAAAAACTATCAACCACGTGATTAATGGGAATGTAGTGATTTTGTTTGTCCAGTAAAGCGTCAATATCCAATATATATCCTTTTTTTACCAGCCGCTCCAGCGCCCGCCGCACTCCCATTCGCCGCCGGTTCTGCGAGTCGCGCAGCAATTCGTGCAATCCCGGGTCGTTAATGTCAAAGTTATACCAAAGCAAATTAAGGTGTTTATGGCCAAGCGTCGCGTAAAGTTCAATTCCCGGCACGGCTTTAATATTTAATTCCTTGCAGACGCGCGCGAATTCTTCCTGCCCGCTCACCGTGTTATGGTCGGTTAAGCTCGCCGCTTTTACTCCGCGCTCTTGGCAAATTTTCGCCACCTCGCTCGGCGTCAAATAGCCGTCCGAGCAGGTGGAATGAAGTTGCAGGTCAATTAGCATAAAAATAATTTTTAATTTTCAATCCCGAGAACTCGGGACAATTTTCAAACAATTTCAAAATCTTTTAAACTCAAGCTTATTACGAACCACATCATCATTCCTCCAGCCGCCAAACTCCAAAACCAATGGTCAAAGCACATCATTACTGCCAAAGAAATAAGTAATGCTAAATTTTCAAAACTTCGCCGCCGCCACAGCGCCAAAAAACAAAAAAACAAAAAAACAAAAAAACAAATAAGACCGGCGATGCCGATTTCCGCCCAAACTAACAAAAAAACATTGTGTACCGGTTGATATGCGTAGGCGGGTTGGCTGTTGTCAATTTCATTATACACCGCTAGGCCGTAATTTTTAATGCCCGTGCCAAATAGCCAATGTTTTCTTATAATTTGCCGCGCTTCTTTGTTATAATTCGCCCTTTCCGCGATTGATTTATTTTCCAAGCGACTGTTAACATTTAACCTGCCTAATATCGGCCCGCGAAAAAAATAAAAAAATAAACTGCCAATTGCTACGATGATAAAAATAAACTTTGAAATATTAAAAAGAACTTCTTTGCTTCGACTGACAATGGAACAATTTAACAATATAACAATGAATCCTGCTGCAAATCCCAGCCACGCCGTGCGGGAAAAGGTCAAAAGCAAACCAATAAAATTTATCGCGAAAAATGTTAAACTTAAAAGCAAGCCGATTTGATATTTTTTTTCCTGCCGCAAATTAAAATATAAAATTATATTTACCAATAAAATTATCGCCAAAAATCCGCCCAAAATATTTGGGTGCGGCAAACTGCCGTAGGCGCGCAGCCAGCGCTCATCGCCCGCTTCCACGACCGATACGCCCAAATCTTGCGCCTTTTGCGCGGCCATTCCGAGCCATTTGTTGCTGATAACCGTTTGCGTTAAAAATTGCTGTATTGCTAAACAAGATTGAATTACTCCCGCCGCCACGATGCTCCAGTACAATTTTATTTTATTAAGTTCAACTTGCGTCAATAAAAAAAACAATCCCACTCCCAATAGAAATCTTCCGTAGCCGTATAACGCTAATTTTTTATCCGGCGCAAAAAATACGGAAATAAAAATAAATAATTCCAACAAACCAACTGTTAACCAAATATATTGAGTATTTCTTTGGTCATTGGACATTGGGGTTTGATTTGACATTTGAAATTTGATCCCGCAATACTGCGGGAACATTTGGCCGCCAAAAAACTTCCAGCCAAACCAAAGCAGTAATAACCCTAATATTAATATGTCCGTCCCATACAAACTTATTGTCCCATATTCCCAATATCCTCCGTTCAATTCTCCCAGTTTCGCCATCCATCTGGTTTGCAGAGGCAATAAAAAAATAAAAGCGTACAATAAATACTCTTGATTATTTAAAAAAAGGCTCTTTATTTTTACAAACCTTACGCCCATATTTACAAAAATTTTTACTTTTTACTTTTCACTTGTCGCCACAAATCACGATATTCCGCGCGTCGGTCTTGTTCATGAAATTTTAAAACATCGTCAGTCATCACGACCGCCGTCCCTTTATCCGCCTGCATTTTTAAATTTAACGGCATCATTTTAAGTTGAATCTTTTTACCTAAATTTTCCGTCCAACTTCCGCCGCTAATTATTTCTAAAATAATTTTAATAAATTTAAACAATGGTCCATGTTCAACTTTTCTTTGGTTGCGACATAATGCCGGCACGGCGCTATTTATGGAATTGCCGATAAAATCATTGGCTTGAATAAATTTTTGAAAAATATCGCCTTGATTATACAGCGGCACAAGCTGTTTTAACCAATATTTAAAATAAACATCGCCGGCGATTAAAAGCGGCTCTAAATTTAACGCGCCTTCGCTGATGATAAAATTAACGCAAATTTTGTCTTGTTTGGTTTTTTTTGTCGGCCGCAAACGCAAAATTTTTAATATCAGCGTGGTTAAAAACCTTACGGTCCAAGTTTTGCCGGTTTTGGCGATGATAAAAAAATCAATGTCGCTTTCTGCCCGCGCATTGTCGTAAGCCAAAGAATTACAGACGGCAATCATTTTTATAAAAGGCCATACGCTAAAAAGCACCGCAACCCGGCGCGCCCGCTGATATTTTTCCCGCGCGATAATTTGCCGCTGTTTGCGCAAAGATATAAGCGCACTTTGTCCGGCGAGAAAGTAAAACCCGTCTTGGCATTCAACTGCCGGCAAGTGAGCTAAAACTTCGCGCGCCTGAAAATAACTTATTTTTTTATCCGCCAAATTATCTACCCAAAGGTATTTATAAATTTCCCAGTCAGTCAACGGAAAATTGAAAACATCAAAATAGGCGAGCGTTTGCAAAACCGCTTGCTCCAGTTGCCGTTTGGGTTTAAGCCACAATATGTCATGCTCAAAATCAAAGGCGACTTCGCGCAAAGTTGTGAAAGTAGAAGAAAGCATGAGGAGGAATTAGTTAAAAGTCCATAAAGTCTATAAAGTCCTTAAAGTCACTGACATAAAGCTTTGATAAAGCCGGAAAGTATTTTAGAAATTTCAATTGTTAGGTTATACAAATTGTTAAAATCATTTTTATTAATATACCCAAGCTCTAAAGCTACATACAACATTGACCTTACTTCCGCGCACGAGCCTTTAGCGATAAAAAGAAAATTTTTTAACTCTTTGTCCCCTCTCCTTTCAAATCCTTCGGCGATATTATTCATAATTGACAATACCGCGCGCAGTATCTGATCCTTAAAACCAAAATCTCTACTATCTTTAAATAATCTGTAAATATAAATCGTGAGCTGTTTTGCTTTTTGCCACGCTAAAATATCTTCAAACTTCTCTATTGTCATATATAAAAATATTCCTTCGACTTTATGGACTTTCGACTTTATGGACTTTATGGACTATTAAGCTATTCTTCTGTTTTCGGCTTATCTATCATCAGCGGTTCAACCGTGGAAGCGCCGTCGGTAACCCGCGCCACATCTTTGTCAATTTTTTTAAATTCTTTATAAGCGTTGTTATAGGTATTCACCGTCGTCTCCAAATGCCCGCCCAGTTTTTTTAAATAGTCCTCATAACTTAAAATGTGCTTTTGCAGCATTTCCACGTTCTTGCGAATTTCTTTTGCGCTCTCTTCAATTTGCAAAGCGCGCAAACCCTGTAATACGGTTTGTAAATAGGCGTGGAACGAAGTCGGCGAAACAATGATTACATGTTTGGTCGTAAAAGCGTATTCAATCAAATCGCGCGTATTGACTTTAATCGCGCCCACTTGATTGATTAACAAATCATAGTAAATTCCTTCGGCCGGAATAAACATAAAAGCAAAGTCCATCGTGCCTTGGCTCGGCTTGATGTATTTGGCGGTTTCGTCGATGCGTTTTTTTAAATCCAATTTAAACTCTTTCTCCAATTGCTCGCGGACGGCCGGATTTTTTTCCTGCACGATGCGGTTGTAATTTTCCAAACTGAATTTGGAATCAACCGGAATAATTTTATCTTTGACGAAAATCGCCGCGTCCACGATGTCGCCGTCGGGAAAAGGATACTGCAATTTATAGGCCGCGGGCGGCAAGACGTTTTTTAACACCATTTCCAATTGATACTCGCCCAAGATTCCGCGGTGTTTGGGGTTTTTTAAAATATCTTCCAAGGACTGCAACTGCTCGGCAAAATTTACCACCTGCTTATTAGTCTCGTCCAGTTTCGTTAATTTTTCCGTTACGGCCGCGATCGCGTTTTGGCTTTGGGTATGAATGGAAGAAAGCATTTTTTGCGCCTGCTCGGTCACGCCCTGCATAATGCCGGTGGTGCGCCCGAACTGGTCCTGATTGGCTTTATGCACTTCGCTTAATTTGCTGTCCATCACCTGCGCCATTTGGCTTAATTGCTGCTGCAGCATGAGTAACGACTGGTCGTCTTTTTTTTCGCCCAATTTTTTTATAACAATAAAAGACAGAGTCGCCACAATAGCCGCTAAAATTAGAACTAAAATTATGAGAGTGGTTTCCATAGAAATAAATTGTTCCATTGTTCTATTGTCCCATTGTTATTCCCCTCTCCCTAAGGGAGAGGAGTCGGGGGTGAGGGAACAATGGAGCAATGAAGCAATAAAATCTTATTCTATTGTACCAACATTCCTCTATCCCCACAACTTTGACAAATATAAAATATTATGATAGATTGCTGACAACAAAATCGATTTCCTTCGGGGGGGGACAAAAGCGACTCGGGAAAGCAAGTTTCGTTTGGCGTGCATGACATGAATAGTGCTAATGGGAGCACTTTTATGCACGAATACCTGAAAAAGAATTTATGTTTTCTAATTAAATTCTCTAGTCATTGTGGCCGCTACTTTGAAACAAGATTTGAGACAACAGCTGATGGCTTTACCATCTGGATCAGTCCAAGATGGTACGACGACGAAGCTACGCATTATGCGGCTGATGATGACACTATTGAAGCCATCAAAGCCGTCTCTTTAAGCTAACTGTTGCTTTCAACAAAAATACCATGGTGCGCATCAACAAACGATGCGCACTTTTTATTCCCAATGCGTAATACTTGCTAAGCTCTTTTTTTTAGTATATAATGAATTCCGTTTAAGTTGTTCAACAAATTCCTGCGTATCTATAATTTTTTGCGAACCGTTAATGCCTGCCTCGTCGAATGACTGGGGCAAATACTGCAAATATAAAATTTGAATACCTTTAATTAAATAAACAGTTTGTTTGAATAATTGAGTTTTATTCATAAAATTATATGTAAATATAGCTTTTGTAGTATTTGCATATAATTTGTAGATTTGCATTATATACTCAGCTCTATGCAGAGAAATATTTCAATCAAAGGCGCCCGCACCAATAATTTGAAAAATATCAGTCTGGACATTCCGCGGCATAAACTGGTCGTAATTACCGGCCTGTCCGGTTCCGGCAAATCTTCTTTGGCGTTTGATACCATTTACGCCGAAGGCCAGCGCCGCTATATGGAAAGTTTGAGTTCGTACGCGCGCCAATATGTTGACTTAATGGACAAGCCGGATGTGGATTCCATCACCGGCTTAACGCCAACTATCGCCATTGACCAAAAAGTAAATAACGGCAACCCGCGCTCAACCGTCGGCACGGCGACTGAAATTTACGACCTCTTGCGCCTGCTCTACGCGCGCATCGGCGTACCGCATTGCCCGGATACCGGCGCGCCGATGAGCCGGCAAAGTATTGACGACATCGCGCGCGATATTTTTTCCGCCTGCCAAAAACAAACTGTCACCATTCTTTCGCCGCTAATCCGCGCGCGGGAAATTACGGACAAAAAAATTCTGCAGCGCATTACCAAGGCCGGCTACGCGCACGTGCGGCTGGACGGCGCGATTATTAATATTACGGAACAGGAAATAAAATTAGACGAGCGGCCGCACACTTTGGAAATTATCGTTGCTCATAATCAGTTTGACGACAAGCGCGAACTGCAGCGAGCGGTTAAAAAGGGCTTGGATTTAAGCAACGGCCTTATCGGCGTAATCGGCGCGGACGGAAAGACAAAAAATTATTCCACGATTTGGAACTGCGCGGGCAGCGGCTACACGCTTCCGGAACTGGAACCCAAAGATTTTTCTTTTAACTCCCCGCATGGCGCTTGTCCCGCCTGCAAGGGTTTGGGCGCGACTCTGCATTTGGACGCGGAAACTATTTTTAACCCTAAATTAAGCGTCAGCGAAGGCGCTATCCGGCCCTGGCCGAAAAATAACGGCCGATACGCCGGCTATTTAAAAACGTTAGATTCCGTTGCCCGCGCGCATCATTTTTCTTTGAACACGCCGATTAAAGATTTGGATAAAAAACAACTGGATGTTGTTTTAGGCGGCGCGAAAAATTTTCCGGGCATTGTAAAAATATTGGAACAGCGCTATCAAGAAACCGATTCGCTCGCGATTAAGCAGGACATTGAACAATACATGCGCACTTCCGCTTGCCCAAGTTGCGGCGGCAAACGCTTGCGGCCGGAATTTTTGGCCGTCACGATCGCGGACAAAAACATTGCCGAAGTGAGCGCGCTCACAATTGACGCCGCCCTGCCGGCGCTGGAGGCGGCTGCTAAATTATTAGCCAATGGCGAGCGTAAAATCGCCGAACCGATTATTAAAGAAATAAAATTAAAGCTCGGGGCGCTCTCGCAAGCCGGCTTGGGTTACATCGCGCTGGACCGGCCCATGCAGACTTTATCCGGCGGCGAAGCCCAGCGCGTGAAACTCGCGACGCAACTGTCTTCCAGTTTAGTGAATGTTACTTATGTTTTGGACGAGCCCTCCATCGGCTTGCACCAAAAAGACATGCAAAAATTAATCGCGACCCTAAAAGCCCTGCGAGACATGGAAAATACCGTTATCGTGGTTGAGCACGACGAGGCGACGATGCTTGCGGCCGATTATATCGTTGACGTCGGCCCGGGCGCGGGCAGTTTTGGCGGGAAAATTATCGCGAGCGGAACGCCGGAAGATATTATTGCCAATCCGCGTTCAACCACCGGCCAATATTTGTCCGGCAAAAAAAATATTCCATCCGCCGGCAAGCGCCGCGCGGGCAACGGCCAATATTTAAAAATCATCGGCGCAACCCAAAATAATTTAAAAAATATTTCCGTTTCTTTTCCGCTGGGAAAATTTATCGCGTTAACCGGCGTGTCCGGCTCGGGCAAATCAACCTTGATGAACGATATTTTAGCGCGCGCTTTAAGCCGGCATTTTTACCGCGCCAAAGACGAAGTCGGCGCGCATAAAAAAATTGAGGGGCTGGAACATATTGACAAAGTAATCACGATTGACCAGTCGCCCATCGGCCGCACGCCGCGCTCTAACCCCGCGACCTACACCGGCGCTTTTGCTTACATCCGCGATTTGTTCGCGATGCAACCGGAAGCTAAACTTAAAAATTTAACCCAGAGCCATTTTAGTTTTAATGTCGTGGGCGGCCGTTGTGAAGTCTGCGGCGGGGACGGCTATACCAAAATTGACATGCAATTTTTGTCCGACGTCTATGTTAAATGCCGCGCTTGCAACGGTAAACGCTACCAAAAAGACGTCTTGGACGTCTACTACCGCGACAAAAATATCGCCGATGTGTTAGAAATGAGCGTCGTGGAAGCAAAAGAATTTTTCGGTTCCCCGGCCGCAACTTCGCGGTATTGCGGGACGAAAACGGGCGACAATGATTGCCTCCTGCAAAAACTGAATATTTTGGATGAAGTGGGTTTGGGCTACATCAAGCTTGGCCAATCCGCCACGACTTTGTCCGGCGGCGAAGCCCAGCGCGTGAAACTTGCGACCGAACTCTCCCGCCGCGACACGGGCCGCACGCTTTATATTTTGGACGAACCGACCACCGGTTTGCATTTTGACGACATTAAGCGGCTGTTGGACATTTTGCAGAAACTCGCGGACAAAGGCAACACGGTTTTAATTATTGAGCACAATTTGGACGTGATTAAATCCGTTGACTACGTCATTGACCTTGGTCCCGAAGGCGGCGAGCGCGGTGGCGAAATTGTGGCGCAAGGCACGCCGGAGCAGGCGGCGAAGAATAAAAATAGCTATACGGGGAAATATTTAAAAAATGTTTTGTGATAGCGCAACGCATAACACATAACGCGTAACACCACTTTTTTCTCGCCCCGCCGCAGTCTCGCGCCTCGGGCGGGGACGAAAAAAAATAAATTTTTTGCCTTATTTTCCTGTCTATGCTATTATAACTTTATCAAAATTAACCTAAATAATTTATGGCCTGCAATAAATATGTCATTGCCACTAAACAACAGGTGAAAGAGGCGATGATAAAAATCCCTTTATCCGCTTTGCGCTGCATTCTACGCTACCCAAAGGAGAAAAAAATCATTTGTGAAATAGACATTAAAGATATGAAACGGTTAAACCGGGCCGAAACGCTCGACGAGATTATCAACGAAGCCCGCCTGGATTACGCCTCGAGTAATTTTACCGCTCATACTTCTTTAAAAAGCTTATTGAACGAACTTCATTCGTAAGGTATGAAAATTAACCTCTCCTCGCACTTTAAGAGAGCATACCAAAAAATCCCCCGGCATATCCAAAAAGATTTTGACGCAAAAATAGCGATTTTTATTAAGAACCTCCGCCACCCGTCGCTAAAAACGCACAAACTGCAAGGCAAGCATCAAAGCTGTTTGGCTTTTCGGCTACGAGACGGCTTTCGGGTTCTTTTTGAATTTCCCGCCCCAAATACCGCTGACCTGCTTGATATCGGCTCGCGTGATATTTATCGGCAACGCAAAAAATAAACGTGACTTCAGCCAACGACTTACAAAAAGAGCCGCGTTGTATTAACTACTAAACGCGGCCCAAAATGACCAAAATCAATACTCAATATTTCAAACTTTAAAGCACTGCAAGAGGGCGAAACGACTCGTAGACCCAGTGACTGCCAGCAACGCTGTGGTTGACGAACGCCAATCCGCCGAAGACAGCATCGCCACCACGAAGGCGAAAGCCGCGGCCGGAAAAATATTCTTCGTACCAAACCCAGGTATTGGTTTGACCGTCGTTTTTACGCGGCATATTGGGATAAAGTTGAGAAATAACATTAGCCTCAATCGTCCTTTCCAGACGAAGCTGGTCTGTTGGCAACCCGATAAATTCTGCCAAAGCTGGTCTCACTGTTTTTTCCCCTTCGTCCGCGGAAACATTGAAACGGGAAGTTTGCGGGGTATGGTTAGAAATTTTACCCTCTTGCCGTAGCCGCTCCACTACCGGACCGAGTAAATTATAATCTTTATACATTTGCTGGCCATTGTCGTAAGCCGGCTTTAGGCGGGTATCAATCAAAACGGCGATACCTTCTAATTGACAGGCGTCATGGTCAACAACGAGACTGCCACCATTGTGCTGGCGCAAAATTTCTCCGGCATCTACTTCCTGGTAAAACCATTTCTCTGGCTTTACCTTCCAACCAGGGAAGGTGCTGTCCTGGGCGAGTAAAATTTGCGGCAGAAAATGCGGCTCTAAACCCAGCTTCTTCCACTGCTGCTGGATTTTTTCCTCGCCGTATGCCTGCAACTTTTCAGCAAGAATTTCCAAGTCAAACTCTTGCCCAAAAAATTGCCGATAACACTGGCGTTCGCGATTTAAGATGCGTTCCAGCCAATTACCACCAAACTCCATGGCGGCTTGCAATTGATCCAACACCCACTCTGGCGGCAAGCCCCCTTTTAGAAATCTTTGGCGCAACTCCCATTCTCGCCGTAAATAGGTGGCTTGCTGTTCTACTGTTGGTTGCTGTTCGTCTTTAACAACGCATTCGGTCGTCATAACAAACACCTCTCTGATATTTAGAATATGTGAGCGCCTATCCTCACCTTGGCTATGAAAGGCCAATATTTAGCCGCTCGTAGCTAAAGTGAGGTTATTTTCAAAGAACATAAATTTCTAACAAAATAGTATAAGCAAAAAAATTAAAAAAGTCAAAGTTGACTTTAAAAAAAAAGCAGATAATAATATACAGAAAATAATATCGCTCTTTTAGAAAGGACTTGATCATGGCTATTAACGCTCCCCCGCTTTCACCAACGCCTTTAAGGCACATTACGCAGTACGAGGATGTCAGGTGGGTTACTTTCACGACGAAAGAAGATGCGTATGCCGCCATCCGTATTCTTAACACAAAAGAATTGCACGGCATAGCGTTTGACATCGCTGCTGGCACGACACTAATCGTTCCGGCTGAGGTATTGCCCTTCTTTGATGAGCAAAAGTTACAGTATCAACAAGGACAACTTCTTTCTACTAGCGATCTCGCGCCGGAAGAGTGCCAACGGCTCCGGCGAGAGCAAGGCACTTATTGATCTTTTGAAAAGTATTATTAAAAACCCGAGGAAATCATCCCTTGGGCTTTTTTTTATTGAAAAGTATTTAAGTGTTTTAATGTTTTTATGTTTTGGTGTTCTGGTGTTTTAATGCTTTAATGGTTTCTACGCTTTCACTAACTCCTCAAACTCTTCTTTCTCTAATTTTTCCTGTTTTAACAGCGCCTCCACGATTTTTTCCAATTTTGGCTTGTGCTCGCGGATAATTTGGCGCGCGCGCTCGGCCGCTTCATTAAGATAATGCATTATTTCATCGTCAATCCGTTCGGCTATTTTTTCCGAATAATCCCGCTGTTCGTGCAATTCGCGGCCTAAAAATATCAGTTCTTCGCGGCTGCCAAAGGTGCGCGGTCCGAGTTCGCGGCTCATGCCGTAATCGGTAATCATGCGCCGGGCTAAATGCGTGGCCGTCCGCAAGTCGCTGGTCGCGCCCGTAGTGATGTCGCCGAATATTTCCCGCTCCGCAATGTAGCCGCCTAAAAGCACCGATAATTCTTCCAAAAATTCCTGCCGCGAATGCATTCGCTTGTCTTCCAGCGGCACTTTCAAGGTGTAACCGCCGGCCATCCCGCGGGAAATAATGGAAATTTTTTGCACCGGGTCGGTGTTTGGCAAAATATGTGTGACTAAAGCGTGCCCGGCCTCGTGATAGGCGGTAATTTTTTTCTCTTTGTCCGATAAAACGCGGCTTTTGCGTTCGGGTCCAAGCATTACTTTTTCAATACTTTGAAATAATTCCGGCATTTCAATCAGCCGCTTGCCGTTGCGCGCCGAAAGGATGGCCGCCTCATTTAACAAATTTGCCAAATCCGCGCCGGAAAACCCCGGGGTGCGTTCGGCAATGCGCCGCAAGCTTACTTCTTTTCCGAGCGGCTTTTTTTGCGAGTGCACTTTTAAAATTTCCGTGCGGTCATTAATGTCCGGTTCGTCTAAAACTACGCGGCGATCAAAACGACCGGGCCGCAGTAAGGCGGGGTCTAACACATCGGGACGATTGGTAGCCGCTATTACGATGACATTGGTATTGGGTTCAAAGCCGTCCATCTCTACTAAAATTTGATTTAATGTTTGTTCGCGCTCGTCGTGCGAACCGCCCAAGCCCGAACCGCGCTGGCGGCCGACCGCGTCAATTTCGTCAATAAACACGATGCAAGGCGCGCTTTTTTTTGCCCGCTTGAACAAATCGCGCACGCGCGACGCGCCCACGCCGACGAACATTTCCACGAATTCCGAACCGGACATGTGAAAAAACGGCACATGCGCCTCGCCGGCGACGGCTTTGGCTAGCAGTGTTTTTCCGGTGCCGGGCGCGCCGACTAAAAGCACGCCTTTGGGAATGTTCGCGCCCAATTCTAAAAATTTCTTGGGACTCGTTAAAAATTCCACTACCTCTTTTAATTCTTCTTTGGCTTCCTTGACGCCGGCGACGTCTTTAAAGGTAATTTGTTTTTTCTTGTCTTGATCTTGCTTTACTTCCCGCGCCTGCGACTGGCCGAACATCAGCGCCCGGACGTTGGCGCCCTGAATTTGACGCGCCATGAAATAAATGAATACGCCGATTAAAAGCAAAGGCAGAGCTATCGGCAGCAGCATTGACGCCCAAAAAGAAAGTCCGCTTTCGTCTTTTACTTCAATGTTAACTTTGGCCAATTTATCCGGCGCCACGCTGAAATTTTTTAGCAAAGCGGATAACGATTCGCCGTTTTCTTTTTTTACTTTTTGTCCGGAACCGTCTTTTAACTTTACCCGCAAGAGGTTGCCTTCTACCGTGACGCTTTCCACGCTCTCGCCGTTTATCTCCTCCACCAGTTTTTGGATGCCGACATAATCTTTTGGCTGTTCCGCATCGGACGCGCTATAAAATAAACCGGAGACGACCAGCAAAATAATAAAAAAAATAAAAAAATTTTTTAATAAATTCTTCATAAATCCAAACGGCCTTTAGCCGTCTAAACTATTTTAAATTTTGAACGCCGGGCGGCGCTTTTTTGTTTTTAACTTACCTTCAGTCCTTCAGTTTTACGCGCCGGTTTTTTCCTCTTCTTTTTTTTCCGCTTTGCTTTCGGATTTGGCTTCTAGCGGCTTAGCGCCCAGACCCAAGCGGTGCGCTTCCGGCTCCATGGAGATCACGTAAAAATCGTATTTTTTTCCGGCTTCAAATTTATCGTTTATTTTTTCGCCTTGCTTAAGTCCTAGGTTGGAAATATGCCCCAAGGCGTGAATGTCGTCATCCAGCTGCACGAACAAACCGAAAGGATTAACTTTTAAAACCGTTCCGTTTACTTTGGCGTTCAGCTCGTAGCGCTCTTTTACCTTTTTCCACGGGTCGGAAATTAATTTTTTGGCGGAAAGAAAAATTTTAGCGCCATCCACGTTAATTATCTCCGCCTTGATTTTATCGCCGATTTTAACGATATCCGCCGGATTTTCAATGCGCTGCCAGGCAAGTTCCGAGATGTGAATCAGGCCTTCAAGCCCTTCGCCAAAACTGATGAAAGCGCCAAAATTAGTAACTGCCGTCACTACGCCTTCTACGACCGTGCCTGATTTGTATTTGCTGATGACGTCCCGCTGGCGGTCGCTCCAAGCCAATTTTTCCGAAACGATTAATTTATCTTCCTTCTCGCTTAAATCCATTACTTTTACTTCCGCGTCTTTGCCGATAAAGCTTCTTAGTTTTTCAAAAATTTTACTTTTGTCGCCGCCGCCGACGCGCGGATAGTTTTCCGGCGATAGTTGGGAAACGGGCAAAAAGCCGGCGATTTGGCCGTAATTAACGATCAGGCCGCCTTTATTCGCCTCTTTAACTTTTACCTTGATTATTTCTTGATTTTCCAAGGCCTTCGTTAATGCCTGCCAAGCTTTCTGGTGTCCGGCGTAGCTGAAGGAAAGTTCTAATTCTCCGTTCTCGTTTTCCAAATCCACCACGGTCGCTTCCACTTCATCTCCCTCTTTTAAATTGGCGTACTCCGGCGCTTCGCGGTAAAGTTCCTGGCCGCGCACGATTCCAATCATCACTCCCCCAATATCCAGCTTGACCTCCGATTTGGAGGCCGCGACCACTATTCCTTTTACAATATCGCCGACTTTGGGAATAAAAATTTCTTCTTCTCTTTCTTTTAATAATTTTTCAAATTCGCTTTCATTTTCTTTTTCTTTGACGACGGTTATTTTTTTTGGCATATTTTTATTGCTTACTTCTACAAAAAAATTTCTTTAACCCGCTCCCCGCGTGATCGCGGGATAAAAGCCAATGGTTATTGGCCAGCGAGCTCTTCTAACGCCTGAAATTAGAAGAATGAATAAAAGGCAAGATTTGATTGATAATAATAAAATATTAAATTAAATGGTAAAAAAAGTCAAATTACCGCGAAATTTTATCGTATCTTGACATATTTATTATATAAGTTAAACTAATATTGCCCGTAATAATTTGGGCGTTTATAATTTATAATTTACGAAAAATTCATGTTGAAAATAAGATTAGCGAGAATTGGCAAGAAAAAGCAGCCGTATTATCGCATTATCGTTTCAGAAAAAGCGCGCGATACCTACGGAAAATCACTGGAAATACTGGGTTCTTACAACCCGCGAAGTAAAAAAATGGAAGTTAAAAGCGACCGGGTAAAGCATTGGCTATCTTTAGGCGCTCAATCCTCGGCCACGATGCATAATTTATTGGTCAATAATAATATAGTATCCGGTAAAAAGGTAAATATTACCCATTTAAAAGCTTCAAAAAAAGCGGAGATAGCCAAAAAAGAGCAAAAGCCGATTATAATAGAAAAAACCGAGCAAGAACCAGTTAAAACAGAACCGTCCGTTACGGAAACAGTAGCAGAGCCAATAAAATAAGGTTATTTTAAGTTATTGACAATTTATAGTTTTCTGTTATAATATAATGATATTCTAAATTAGGAATAATTTATTTAGTAAGCCCTTCTTAGCTTAGCTAAAACGCGCAAGCAAGAGAGGAAACGGAGAAAAAATATGGCTATGACAGACAAGGAATTTTTGGACATGATGGTTAAGGCAATCGTTGCCCACCCAGAAGACGTACGCTCAGAAAGAACAATTGATGAGCGGGGAGTATTAATCACTCTTAACATCAACCCGGAAGACATGGGTTACGTCATCGGCAGACAGGGTCAGACGGCCAAAGCCATCCGCACGCTTTTAAAAATCGTCGGCGCTAAAAATAACGCTCGCGTTAACTTAAAAATCGCCGAACCGGAAGGCTCAACTCATGTGCGCCGTCCGATGCGCGATGAACGCGAAGAGGTTTCTACCGACGCCATTGACGATTTGAAGATATAAATATCAATCTCAACCGATAAAAATACGAAAACCCCGAGCAATGATTCGGGGTTTTTGGTATAATAAGTAATAGTTAATCAGTTAATTAGTCGCTTAGTTGTAAATATTTGGTATTTTCTGCTATGTTGACAGTTGGCAGACTAAGTGACTAATTAACTAAGTAACTAAAATGACTTTCCATATTATTACCATCTTCCCCCATATTTTTGACTCTTATTTTTCCGAGAGTATTATTAAGCGCGCGCAAAATAAAAAAATTATTAAGATAAAAACTTATGATTTGCGGACTTGGGCTGCCGGCAGGCATAAACAAGTTGATGACCGGCCGTTCGGCGGCGGCGCCGGCATGGTGCTGATGGCCGAGCCGATCATTAAGGCGCTCCGCGCTTTCAAATTCCAAATGACAATCCCGAGTACTCTGGACAAATTTCAAAAAAATTCTAAAATAAAAAATCTAAAATCTAAAATAATATTGTTATCAGCCAAGGGTAAAAAATTTAGTCAGACTATGGCTGAACGTTATGCCAAATTGGATGATATAATTTTAATTTGCGGCCGCTACGAGGGCGTGGACGAGCGGGTTAAAAAATTCGCGGATGAAGAAATTTCCATCGGCGACTATGTATTAACCGGCGGCGAAATTCCGGCAATGGCCATTGTTGATTCAATCACCCGCCTTTTGCCCGGCGCTTTAGGCAATGCGGAGTCAATAAAATTTGAATCGCATTCCCAAACTGGAATTTTAGAGCACCCGCACTACACCCGGCCGGAAGAATTAAAAATCGGCGATAAAATTTATAAAGTCCCAAAAATTTTACTGTCCGGCGACCATAAAAAGATTGAAGGGTGGAGAAAATTAAAAAGTAAAAAAGTATAATCCAAATCTACAAATGTACGCAAATGCTTCAAATATCTACAAATCAAATTAATACCGCAAAAAATTAATTTGAATGATTTTTAATTTGGAGTATTTGGATATAATTTGTAGATTTGGATTATACTAATACATAGCAAATATGAAAATTTTAGGAATAGAATCCAGTTGCGATGAAACTGCGGCGGCTGTCATTGAAGCTAAAGGCGACAAAATTAAAGTCGTCTCTAATGTCGTGTCTTCGCAAATTAATATTCACAAAAAATACGGCGGCGTCATTCCGGAGCTCGCGGCGCGCAATCACATAAAAAATATTCTGCCCGTTATACGGGCAGCCCTCTCCCCCCGCCCCCTCTCCCGCTTGGCGGGAGAGGGGAAGCGAGCGCCAGTGAGCGGGGTGAGGGCTATTGCCGTTACCACCGGCCCCGGACTTATATCTTCGCTTTTAATCGGCATTGAAACCGCCAAAGCGCTTTCCTACGCGTGGCAAAAGCCGCTGATAAGCGTTAATCATTTGGCCGGACATATTTACGGCAACTTCATTACTAATAAAAATATTAAATTTCCGGCGCTCGCTTTGATTGTTTCCGGCGGACACACGGAGTTGATTTTCATGCGCGGACATTACCAATTTAAACTCTTAGGACAAACGCGCGACGATGCGGCGGGCGAGGCCTTTGACAAAGCGGCGAAAATTTTAGGACTTGGTTATCCGGGAGGTCCGGCCGTAGCTCAAGAGGCGATGAAAATCATAAATCATAAATCTAAAATCATAAATCTAAAATTGCCCAGACCAATGATAAATGACGATAACTTTGATTTTAGTTTTTCCGGCTTAAAAACCGCTTTGCTTTATCAAACGCAAAAGGATAGCGAATGGCGTAAAAAAATACCGTCATATTGCGCCGAATTTCAGCAAGCCATAATTGACGTTTTAATTTCTAAAACCGTTAAAGCCGCCAAAAAACATCAAGTTAAATCAATAATGCTGGCCGGCGGCGTGGCGGCAAATTTGGAATTGCGGCGGCAGTTGTCGCAAGCCGTGGCGCAAAAACTGCCGGGAATAAATTTTCATCTGCCGGATTTAAAATATACGACTGACAATGCGGCCATGATTGCCGCGGCCGGATACTTTTATATTAAAACATTAAAGCGTAAAAACATTAAAACAAAATTAGTAAAAGTTGACTGTAACAAAAAATTATAAAGCAATCCGCGTTCTATTATTTAAGTATGCGGTTGACAAAATAAAAAATATGTGCTAACTTAAGGCGTTAGTTATGATGGATCTTTTGTAAATTAAACAAAAAAGGAGAAAAGGAAATGAACCAAAATTTAGGCAGTGAAAGATTTTGGCAAGACACGCATCGATGGGAGGCGCGACAGTGGCAATTTGACATCCTGTTGTTTTTATCGACGGCTATACTTTTAAGCCAAATGGGCTGTGCCTATTTACAAGCGCCGCCGCGCTATAAAAATTTAGATCAAGCGCTTGCCGGCGCTCCGAATGCCGGTCGGATGTCCGCGACCGACGCGCAAGAAATTTTGTCATTGCAAGAACGGCAACGGGCGCAGGAATTTGAAAAAAATTTGACGGCAAAATTCATTTCGTCTTCGTCCGCTTCGGTCGCCGCGAATGGCGCTGATGGCTTGCCCGGTAAAATACGCAACCATAGTCGCTGGGAAACGGTAACTTTTCTCGTTATCGGACCGACGACGAAAACCTTCGCGTTATACCCGGGAGAAATCAAAGAATTTTTTCTACCAGTCGGAGAATATGTTTGTAAGTTTATCCGCGGCTCGCATGAACTTTGCCGTCCGTGGACATTTCACGTAGACGACAAGCTGGACTACTTCTTTGGTGAGCAAGTCTTTTGGGGATTATATTATCAAGACTACTAATTTTCGGTCTAACTTTCTTTGTTGCATCTATAATAAAAAGCGGCCTGCTGTATAAAAGCAACGCCGCTATTTTTTTATTATAAAATATAAAATTTTAAATCTAAAATTTATTAACCCGTTCCGCCGCCGCTTCCGCCCCCTCCTCCCCCGATTCCGCCCAGCGCGTTCAGCACAAAACTGACAATCGCGTACGCGGCGACAATCACGATAATGCCGATAATGGCGTCGCGGATTTCATCTTTGGCTTTGCGCACCTGGTCGTCGTTGCCGGCCGCGCTCATCCAAAGATAACCGCCGTGGATCATGTACGCCAAAAAAACTACTCCAAAAATTGCCAAAAATCCGTTGATAACGTTGGCAATCACGCTATCCAAAGTATTGCCTCCCACATCACTGCCGTAAACCGGCTGCGCTACTCTGTCTAATTCATCTTCCAGCGCTTGACCGGCATTGCCGCCAATGGAACGAGGAATTTGATTAGCTGGCAACGGCGTTTGAGCAAAAACAAAAAAAGGAACGCAAAACGCTATCAACAAAAAAAATAAAATCACCGCGCTTTGCCAAAAATGCTCTTTATTCGCCTTAAATGCGTTAAGCATAAATTATTGTCCTAATAAATAACTCGCGATAAATTTGGTAATGGCGTACGCGGCGACGATTACTATCATGCCGATAACGGAATGCCTAATCGTATCCTTGGCTTTCTGCGCGTACGCTTCGTCTCCGCGCGCCATCATCCAGGTATAGCCGCCGTAAATCATTAAAACTAAAAAGATAACGCCGACAATGGAGAACAAAGCGAAAATAACATTACTGACGACTTCCGTCACTTTTTTATCCGGCAAACCGGCGCCGTTACTGCCGGCAACCGTGTCTAAAATATTTCCGGCGTTATTAAAATTATTCGCCGCTAATATCGCAGTCGGAAGTAAAACTAATCCTAAATTAATAAAAAAACTTGCGGTTTTTTTAACTACAGCTATTTTTGGCATA
>PFAS01000062.1 GCA_002778635.1 Candidatus Falkowbacteria bacterium CG10_big_fil_rev_8_21_14_0_10_43_11
GTCAGGCATACTTTTTATACGGTCTTAGCCAAAGATCAGCAAGAAGTATTGCAAACATTAATTCCTCGACGCGGGGAAATTTTTATTAAGGCCGGAGGGGGAAATGTTTGGCAGCCTTTAGCGGTAAACCGTATTTTCCAGACGGTTTTTTTAGTTCCAAAAGAAGTTACGGATAAAAATACTGTCGCTGAAAAATTAGCGCCGTTGGCGGGTATTTCGCTTGAAAAAATTATAGAGAAACTTAATGACCCCCAAGATCCCTACGAACCGCTAAAATCCAAATTAGACGATGAGATCGCCCAAAAAATCAAAGATATGAATTTATCGGGCGTTCATTTTACGCCGGAAAATTGGAGATGGTATCCGCAGGGAAGCCTAGCCTCAAATGTTCTTGGATTTATGGGCGTGAAAAATAATCAACGAGTCGGGCAATATGGATTGGAACAGTATTATCAGGATATTCTAGCCGGCAAGAGCGGCTTGCTGGATTCTCAAAAAGACGCTCTAGGAAATTGGCTGCTGATGGGCGATTATAATTTAGAACCGGCCCAGGACGGTTTAAGCATCTATTTAACATTGGATCAAAATATTCAATATGTGGTTGAACAAAAGATGAAAGCGGTTATGGAAAAATGGCGCGCCGCCAGCGGGTGCGCCATTATTATGGATCCAAAAACCGGCGCGATTTTGGCTATGGCAAGCTTGCCGGATTTTGATCCCAATGAATATCAAAGAACCAAGAGCGAGGATTATTTTATGAATTCTTGCACGCAAAAGCTTTATGAGCCGGGTTCGGTTTTTAAGCCCGTTATTATGGCGGCGGGACTGGATATTGGAAAAATTTTTCCTGAGACTGCTTATACGGATACCGGTCTTGTGCGGATAGGAAACTGGACAATTCAAAACTCTCAGCAAAAAACTTATGGATTAAGCACTATGACGCAGGTTCTGGAAAAATCAATCAATACGGGCGTAGTTTTCGTGCAGAGATTGATCGGCGGAGAAATTTTTAAAAAATATATTGAAGCCTTCGGATTTGGCAGCTCAACGGGGATTGATCTGGCTAGCGAAACAAGCGGAAATTTAAAAAACATTGAAGAAAATAAAGATATAAATTTTGCGAATGCCGCTTTCGGCCAGGGAATTTTAGTTACCCCGCTTCAGATGGCCTCGGCTATTGCCGCTATCGCCAACGACGGTAAACTTATGCAACCATATGTAGTGGAAAAAATTGTCGCGCCGGACGGCCAAGAACAAATAACCCAGCCTAAGGTAATCCGCCAGGTAATCGCGCCGCAAAATGCCGGCCAACTCACGGCAATGCTCGTCAGTACGGTTCGCAACGGTTATGATAAGGTGAAGTTGCCGGGGTATTTTGTGGCCGGCAAGACCGGCACCGCTCAAATAGCCGAAGGCCATGGTTATTCTGATAACGATACCAATCATTCGTTTGAGGGATACGCGCCGGCTTATAATCCCCAATTTTTGATTTTTTTAAAACTAGAAAAACCGCAGGGAATTTCATTCGCTTCAGAGTCTTTAGCCCCGGTTTTTACCGATATTGCCCGGTATCTTTTTAATTATTATGAAATTTCGCCGGAAGAATAGCCGCTCGCCCAGCCCCCGCGAAAAACCGCCGTCGGCTGAGCGTGATAATATAAATTTTTATACCAGCCGCGGCTTGTGTCTCGCCGCCTCGTCTAATGCGGGCAAACAAAGAATATGGAGGCGTCTGTGACACATTTTCGCAGGGGTTAGGCTCGCTCAAGGTTTAATTAAATTTTTCTTATAGACGAAAATAAATAACAAACGAATGCCTAAAAAAATCCTAATTTTTATTTTAAAAATCCTCGCCCAAGCCGCTCTTTGGCGTTATAAGCCTTTGATTATTGGCGTTACGGGCAGCGTTGGCAAAACCTCCACAAAGGAAGCGATTTACGCGGTTTTAAAAGAAAAATTCAGCGCGCGCCGCAATATAAAAAATTATAATAATGAAATTGGCGCGCCCTTAACTATTTTGGGTCAGATTAGCGGCAGCAGATCATGGTGGCAGTGGCTGAAGATATTTTTAATCGGATTTTTTGAAATTTTTTACACAAAAGATTATCCTAAAATTTTGATCTTGGAAATGGGAGCGGATAAAATAGGTGATATTTCGTATTTGACCGATTTTATTAAATGTCACGCGGGAGTCATAACGGCAATAGGCGCAATTCCGGTGCATGTTGAATTTTTTCAAAGCGTCGACCAAGTGGCCAGGGAAAAATCAAATTTAATTCGCAATTTGGACAAAAGCGGCTGGGCGGTTTTAAATTATGATGACGAACGGGTGCGCGCGATGATGAAAAAAACATCAGCCCAGATATTTACTTATGGGTTTGATGAGCAAGCTGATCTGCGCGCGTCAAATTTTGAACAGCATTTGGATAATTTAAACGAAGCGGGAATCTCTTTTAAAGTTGACTATCAAGGGAGTAATGTGCCGATACGCTTAAAGGATATTTATGCCAGGCATCAGGTATATTCAATTTTAGCCGGTATGGCAATCGGACTTATTTTTAAAATGAATTTAGTGGAGATCGGCGAGGCGTTAAAAAATCATCAGTCGCCGGTTGGCAGATTGCATCTTTTGCGCGGTATAAAAAATACCTGGATAATCGATGATACATACAATTCTTCGCCCAGCTCTTCCTTGGGAGCGTTGGAATTATTGGAAAAAATTAGTAATTTGAATGCCAATGGCGAGCCAGGCCGGAAGATCGTGGCTTTTGGCGACATGCTGGAATTGGGTTCGTTCACCGAAGAAGCGCACCGTCAAGTCGGGGCCAGAGCCGCGCAAGTGGCGGATATTTTATTGGCGGTCGGGGAGAAATCAATTTTTATGGCCGATGAAGCTAAAAAAAATGGGTTGCCGAAGGAAAATGTTTGGTATTTTGCGAGCTCCGAAGAAGCCGGGCGGGAGCTTCAAAACTTAATTCACGAAGGAGATATTATTTTGGTGAAGGGCTCTCAAAGTATTCGCATGGAAAAAATCGTTAAAGAGATTATGGCTGAACCGGAAAGAGCGAAGGAATTACTGGTTCGGCAGGAGGAGTCTTGGCAGAAATGACAAAGTCCAAATGACGAATGACAAATCAATGACCGATGACTTAACGTTAAGTTATAGATTTTTGATATTTGACATTAGGATTTTATTTGTCATTGGAAATTAGTCATTTGTCATTAAGCGATTAGATCCTTCACTTCGTTCAGGATGACAAGAAGTAGTCAATTTATCACCTATGGGGTGATTTTTTAATAATACTTTTTTATCAGCGATACCACCACTCCGCCGATGCGCAGTTCGTGTTTGGGATAAATGTTGGGATAGTCTTTATTGGCGGGAATTAAAATAATTTCGCGGTTGCGTTTTTGATAATATTTCATTGTCCAGCCGCCATCCACGTCCGCCACTACAATATCGCCGTTTCGCGGTTCTCGTTCCGATTCCACAATAACCAAGTCGTTGGGCGAAATTCCGGCGTCTATCATGGAGCGCCCGATAACCCGCAACATATAATTTTTTGTTGGATTGGTGAGCAAATATTCATCCAGCGACACGGTGTCCATTTCTTCCTGGTTGGCCAAGGTTGGCATACCGGCTTCCACCGTGCCCAGTACCTTTAGCTCGTGCGTTAATTTTTTTGGGATTAATTTTCCTTGGTTGTCTTTGTCTAAATACCCCGCTTCAATTAATTTTTTTACCACGCGCCAGGCCGCGTTCACGGATTTGAAATTTAAAAGTTCCGCGATTTCGCGGTAAGATGGGAGGCGCTTGCGCTGGCGGTAGAATTTGCGGATTTTGTCTAAGGGTTGTTGGAGGGGCATTTTATTTTTTCCCCTCTTTGGCTAAAGAGGGGTTAGGGGAGATTTTTAAAATCCTCCCTAACCCTCCTTTACATAAAGGAGGGAACAGATTTATTTTGTACTTCTAGTCTATTGAACAATCGTTCACCTGTCAATGGCGCTGGCTGTGGATAATTACAAGCAGAAGATTTTTTAGTTGAAAAAAGTTTAGAAAAGTGATAAATTAGAGATGTTAAAATTAATTTGTAATTTATTTGAAAATTGAAAATTGGTAATTGAAAATTTTTTATGGCCCTATTATCTAACGGCTAGGATACACGGTTCCCCGCCTGCCAAAGTATGCCGCTATCGTCTAATGGTTAGGACGCATGGTTCTCATCCATGCAATCGGGGTTCGATTCCCCGTAGCGGTACCAAAATCAAACTTTCAGAAATTTTATCGCAATTTTCTCGGGCG
>PFAS01000057.1:0-19720 GCA_002778635.1 Candidatus Falkowbacteria bacterium CG10_big_fil_rev_8_21_14_0_10_43_11
GAGGATTTCCCCCCGCAAAATCAATGGGCGGCACTTTGTGCCGCCCACGATCTGGCTCTCAAAAAGCCGTCTAGTTTTGTCTTGGTGCCTCTACCAGGAGTTGAACCTGAATCTCGGGCTTAGGAGTCCCTTGCTCTATCCACTTGAGCTATAGAGGCATTTATATTATTTTATCTTACAAATTTTCTTTTGACAACGGATAAGTTTAGCCATACAATAACGATGTCTAACATTAAAATAAAAAAATATGTTTAAAAAGCAGGAAGACGCTAATTTTAAGGAGGCGGAAACTATCATTGGCCCGTCCGTAAAAGTGGAGGGTGATTTTATCGGCCAAGGCAACATCATTGTTGACGGCGTAATTAAAGGTAGCATTGCGACCAACGGCAATTTGCGCGTCGGAGACCAGGCTAAAATTACCGCGAACGTCGCGGCCGCCAACGGCCTGATCAGCGGTGAAATTCACGGCAACGTAAAAATTGCCGGAGACTTGGAATTAACCGAGAACGCTAAAATTTTTGGTGACATTGAAGCTAAAAGCATCTGCATCGCCCGCGGCGCGATTTTTAGCGGCCAATGCTCGATGGCTAACGGAGAAATCTCAAAAAAAACTAACGGTACGAAGAAAGACGCGGAAACTACAAATGAAAAAGACTTTTAAGCCTTGTGTCTTAAGTCTTAAGACTTAAGACAGTAAGACTTATTTTATGCATATTTACATCTTTGACTACTTTTTAAACAAAAAAAAATACGAAGCGACTATCGCCAAAATAGAAACGCGGCTCACCGACCTTGGCTTAAACGGAAAAAACTGCCATATCGGGCCTTTGCGCAGCCTTAAAAGCATTGTCAAAGAAGAGTTAAGAAATACCCCCAAAACCATCGTCGCGGTTGGCAATAACAATACTTTAAATCAGTTAATTAACGCGACTTTGGAGGAAGATAATAATATTACGATTGGCCTGATTCCGGTCGGCGACAATAATTCCATTGCCGGCGCTTTGGGCATTGCGGACGAAGACCAGGCCTGCAACGTGCTGGCCGCGCGCTTAATTGAAGCCGTTTCTTTAGGAAAAATAAACGACCAATACTTTTTTACTTCCGCTCAAATAACCAATCAAGAAACCATCATGGAAATAGGCGGTAAATACACGATTGAGCCAACCGGCCCGGGTACGATTAATATTATTAATTTGGACGTAAGCGCCTCTAATCCCAAAATAGACCCTAAAGACGCTTTGCTTGAGGTATTAGTTTCCGTAGTTAAAAAAGGAGTATTAAAAAATACGGTAGACGTCAGTTTTATCCAAACAAACCGGATTATCGTCAACAATTTAATCCATAAAAATTTTATTATTGACGAATCAATTGAGGTAAGAACGCCGGCGGAAATAACGGTTGCAAAAGAAAAGTTAAAAATTATTGTAGGGAAAGAAAGAATATTTTAAAAATCCACAAGTCAACAAATCTGCCGCGAATATCACAAATATCATCTCCTTACTTTGTATTATTTGTGTTAAAATTTGTTGATTTGTGGAGTTTTTTTAAAAATATACAACTGTTGCAAACCGGTAAGCAAGGTGGTTATCAGCCAATACAAAGTTAAGCCGCCGGGAAAAGTAATGCCGATAAAGATAGTTAAAACCGGCATAAAATAAACCATTTGTTTATTCATAACCGCCATCATATCTTCATCTTTTGCCCCCGGCATATTCTGCGGCGGCCGCGCGGTAATCATCATTTTTGCCTGCCAAAATTGCGCCGCTCCGGCTAAAACCGCCAGTACGATGCTTGGTTTTGACAAGTCAAAAAAACCTAAAGTAATCGGGTCTAAAGATTCCGGCCGGGAAATAAAAGAATAAACTAGTTCCAGCGCTTTGGTGCCGGTTAACCCGTCGCGGAATACGTAATAAACCGCGATTAAAAAGGGAAATTGGATTAACAGCGGCAGGCACGATGAAAAAGGATTTACTTTTTCGGCTTTGTATAGCGCCATCATCGCCCGGCCCTGATCCGTTTTGTCATTTGCGTATTTTGTCTTTAATTCGTCAATTTTCGGCTGCATTTCTTTCAGCGCTTTCTGCGACTTGATTGACTGCTGGTTTAACGGGTACAAAATCAATCTGATTAAAACCGTTAAAACCACAATCGCCACGCCGATGTCATTGCCGGGAACAATATTATAGAAAAAAACAAGCAAATTAAGGATTGGCTGGTAGAAAATAATGTGAAATAGTTCGGACATGTTAAAAAGTTAGAAGTAAGAAGTAAGAAGTAAGAAAATTTTATGGCTTCTTACTTCTTACTTCTGCCTTCTCACTTTATTGGGTCAAGTCCTCCTTTATTCCACGGATTACAGCGCAAAATGCGCCACGCCGCTTTAAATCCGCCTTTAATTACGCCGTATTTTTCTACTGCCTGAATGCCGTATTCGGAACAAGTGGGATAAAATCGGCAGTAGCCATGCGGGAATAAAAACGAAAAAACTCCGTGGTCAAAAGAAAGAGTTTTTTGGTATATTTTTATTAATTTTATTAAAAGATAGCGAGGGCGCATCAACTTACAAATTAAACCTTTAGTCTTTATTAGACGGTAAAATAAATTTATTCTATTCCTTTCCTTTAAGCGCTCGTTCTAGCGCATCGGCTATTTGCAGAACGACGGTTGTAGTGTCCGTTTGATAACAATCCTTGATAGCAAGACAAAAATCACTGCTTTTTTCCGGATTTTGTCTTAAAAATTCCATTGCCTCCTCTTGCCTGCCGTCCGTAAAAAAATCCGCGGCTTCCTCCGGAGTTTGAGGAATGTCTTTTTGTTTTATTATCTCTCTCATAATTTTAAAATCAATAAATTAATTTTTATTAACTTATGGCCTATAATACCCCCAGCCGTTGCCAATGACTTTGTAAAGATTTTTCCAATCCGCGGTAATCGCAATTTTTTGCCTCCGGCAAGGCTAAAATAAAAAAATCAAAGCCGGTTTTTATTTTTGGCAGGCGCGAACGGACAATTTCATGCAAGCGGCGTTTGATTTTATTGCGCATTACCGCTTTTTTGCTCACTTTTGTTGATACCACAACCACAAAGCGGCTTAAATTGTTTTCGGCCGGCAACGCCTTTACTCCCAAAACGCCGTCAAAACTGCTTTTGCCTAGTTTAAAAACTTTGTCTATCTCTTTGGTTTTGGTAAGGCGGAATTTTTTTGGCAGCATGAAATTTTAAAGAAAATTGATAATTATTTACTTAACTTTTTTCTTCCCCTATCCCTTCTTCTTTTTAATGCTTTACGCCCGTTTTTTGTGCTCATGCGCCGGCGAAAGCCGTGTTTTTTGCTGGCGCGCCGTTTATTCGGCTGATATGTTCTTTTGGTTGACATAAATAAATCGCAAAACGCATAACTCATAACGCGCAACACTTTGTTTGTTATGCGTTATACGTTACGCGTCATGCGCTTGATGTTTTATGCTATAACTATATCATTTGCTCATTACCGTGTCAATTTGTATTTTTGAGCGTTATGGTGTTTTTATGTTTTAATGTTCTTGCGTTTTAATGAACTAACATTGTCCACTCCCCGTCAACATCTTATAAACTTTCAACGGCGGTTGAATATTTCTGCGATTAGTTTATAATGGCTATAGATTGATTTTCTTTATTTTCTACTCTAAACATAAATTATTTCTATGACTAATCAAGAAATTTGGCAAGCCGTTCTAGGTGAAATGGAATTAAATTTGTCGCGGGCAAATTTTACCACTTGGTTTAAAAGCACCTTTATTTCCGCTTTGGAAGACGACAAAGCGATTGTGAGCGTGCCCAATACTTTTACCAAGGCGTGGCTGGAAAAAAAATACCACAAAGACATTATGCAGGCCTTGGAAAAAGTAATTCAAAGGAAAATTACTGACATTTTATACAAAGTAGAGCTGATGAAACAGCCCGCCTCTAATTTAAATAACATTGACGGCTTAACCGCGGCGCATGGGTCCGACAAATCTTTTTCCCTGCCGCCGGAAGCCGGGCAGCCGGCCGCCAAGGACTTTAAAACCAACCGTTTTGGCCTTAACCCGCAATATGTTTTTGACAGCTTTATTATCGGCAAAAACAATCAACTGGCGCACGCGGCCGCCCAAGCGGTCGCCGCTAACCTTGGCAAAGCTTATAATCCTTTATTTATCTATGGCGGCGTCGGTTTAGGCAAAACCCATTTACTGCAGGCTATCGGCAATGAAGTTGTTAAAAACAACGATAAAAAACCGCTGTACGTGACTTGCGAAAAATTTACCAATGACTACGTGCAGGCAGTCAGAACCGGCCGGGCCAAAGAATTTAAAGATTTGTACCGCAACGTGGACTTGTTGCTAATTGATGACATTCAGTTTATGGGCGGAAAAGACGGCACGCAAGAAGAGTTTTTTCACACTTTTAATGATTTGCACCAATCGAGCCGCCAAATAGTAGTAAGCTCCGACCGCCAGCCAAAAGCCATCCAGTCGCTGGAAGAGCGTTTAAAATCGCGTTTTGAATGGGGAATGGTGGTTGACATTATCCAGCCGGATTTGGAAACCCGCGCCGCTATTTTGGGAGCTAAATGCCGAGAAAAAAATTATGCGTTGGACGCGGAAATATTAACCTACATCGCGAGCGTAGTGCAAAGCAACATTCGCGAACTGGAAGGCGCGCTCAACCGCATTATTGCCTACCACCAGTTTAATCAGGCCGAACCGACGCTTGACAGCACTAAGGAAATTTTAAGTAACATTATCAATAATTTACCGTCAAAGTCCATTACTCCCAAAACCATCATTGACGTGGTGTCTAAATTTTTTGACATAGAAATAGTAGATTTGACCGGCAAAAGCCGCAAGAAAGAGCTGGTCGTGCCGCGCCAAATTGCGATGTTTCTAATGCGCGCGGAAATCAACACTTCTTTTCCGACAATCGGCAATGAGTTTGGCGGCCGCGACCATACTACCGCCATTCACGCCTGCAATAAGATAGCGGGAGAAATCAAGCAAGACCAGCGCAAAAAACAAGAAATTGAATCTATTAAACAGCTTCTCTACAGTTTTTAACCAGTTGTGTTAACATTCGTTAAACAGGTTGATAAGGTTGAGAAAAAAACGAGGATTAATATATTTAACTTGTAGATAAAAATTACCTTTTTCGCTTTTATTTTTTTAATCAACAGCTTATAAAAAATCAACGCCAAAGTTAACCACTGCTCATTTTGACTAATCTTAAAATAAATTAAACTTAATTAACAAAATCCACCTCCTTATTATTCTTATTGTATTTATTTAATATCCTAAATACTAATTAAACACTGAAAAGTATTAAGTTAAAAAATTAAACAAAAATCAATATGAAGTTTTCTTGCACGCAGGAGAATTTAAAAATAGGTTTATTAAATATCGTGCACGTAGCCGGCAAAAACATTAACCTGCCTATTTTAAGCAATGTTTTGATAGATGTTTCTGACAGTGTTATTAAATTAATCGCGACCGATTTGGAAATTGGCGTAACGGCGGCTATTCGGGGAAAAGTGGAGGCGGTCGGCAAAACAACCGTTAACGCCAAATTAATAACCGATTACGTTAATTTATTGCCTAACAAGCGAGTGGACATAGAACTTGAGGACGACGGTTTAAAAATTGAATGCGATAATTTTAAAACAAAAATAAAAGGCGAAGACCCCGGCGACTACCCAATTATTCCTTTAATAAATAAAACGAACTGTTTTAGCTTTAGTTTTGACGGTTTTAAAAAAACAATCGCCGGCGTGCTTTTTGCCGCCGCCACCGACGAAACCAGAGTGGAATTAAGCGGCGTTTATTTTGAGTTTGGCGAGACCGAATTGACTTTGGCCGCGACCGACAGCTACCGCTTAGTTGAAAGAAAAATAAAATATAAAAACAAAGAAAATAACGGCCAAGAATTAAAAAAATTAATAATTCCCTCTAAAACACTAATGGAGGCGGTCAGAATGTCTTCCTGCAACGATGCGATTGATGTCGCTGAAGAAAAATCAGACAAAGAAATAAAAGTATATGTTTCAGAAAATCAAGTTTTGTTCGCGTACGATGAGGTGGAGCTGGTATCGCGCATTATTGAGGGGCAGTACCCTGATTATAAACAAATTATTCCTAATGTTAGCGAAGAAAATAAAACTGTTGTCAAATTAGACCGCCGCGAGCTGGCGCAAGCGGTTAAGGCTTCTTCGTTGTTTTCTAAAACCAACGTGAATGACGTGGAATTAAAATACGCTAACGGCTCTAAAAAGGTCGTTGTGAGCTCTCTAAACGCCCAAAGCGGGCAAAGTACCGCCGAGGTGTTTGCTGAAGGCAGCGGCAAGGACAACGGCGTGGTTTTAAATTATAAATATTTGCTTGACGGATTAAATAATTTTGAAAGCGAGCGAGTGATATTGGAAATAGCCGATGCCAATACGCCGGTACTGTTAAAAATTGAAAATCAGGCGGATTATTTGTATATAATAATGCCAATAAAAAAATAATACCCCACAAATCAACAAATTTACTACGAATAATACAAATTTAACTCTTTTTTTTTGTAATATTGGTAGCAGATGCGCAGATTTGTGGGTTTGTTAAATATGCTAAAAATATCCCAACGAGCCAATAAAGTTATTGCCTCTCCCGTTCGTAAATTTTTGCCGCTAATGCTTGCGGCGGAAAAAAGAGGCGTAAAGGTTTTTAAGCTTAACGTCGGCAATCCGAATATCGCGCCGCCACCGCTATTATTAAAAACGATTAAAAACTATCAGCCGTTGAGTTTGGATTACGCGCCATCGCCAGGCATTCGCGAACACGTTGCGGCCTGGGTTTTATATTATAAAAAATTAAAAATAAATTTAAAGTCGGAAAATATAATTCCAACCGTGGGCGGAGCGGAAGCGATTTTATTATCCGTTATGGCCGTGACCGATCCCGGCGACGAACTAATAGTGTTTGAGCCGTTTTACGCGAGTTACAAGGGATTTGCCGCTATGGCTGGATTCAAGCTCGTGCCGGTAACTTTGCGGGTGGACAATGATTTTGCCTTGCCGGCCGCGGCGGAAATAGAAAAAAAGATAACGCGCAAAACCAAAGCGATTATTGTTATTAATCCAAACAATCCGACCGGAACCGTTTGGGGCAAAAAAGAATCGCAAATAATTATTGATATTGCCAATAAAAATAATCTATTTGTCATTTCCGACGAAACCTATCGCGAAATAGTTTTTGAACAAAAACCATCCAGCATCTTAAATTTGCCGGCTGCCAAAAATTGCGCTATTGTCGTGGACAGCGCGTCCAAACGATTTTCCTGCCCGGGCGCGCGCATCGGCTGTATCGCAAGTTTTAATAATGAAATAATGGCGGCGGTGCTGAAATTTGCCATGATACGGCTGTCCGCGCCTACTTTGGAGCAATATGGACTTATTCCTTTATTAAAAAATTCAACAAACTATACTGAAAAAATAACCGCTGAATATAAAAAGCGCCGCGACGCGGTGTTTAACGCTTTGCAAAAAATGCCGGGCGTTATTTGCCAAAAGCCCCAAGGCGCGTTTTATATCATTGCCAAACTGCCGGTTGATAATGCGGAAAACTTTGTTAAATTTATGCTAATGGAATTTAGTTATAACAAAAAAACGGTAATAGTAACGCCGGCCGAAAATTTTTATATGACTCCCGGCTTGGGCCGCAACGAAATTAGAATTGCTTATGTTTTAAGCGTAAAAGAATTAAAAGAAGCGATGGAGGTTTTAAGGAAGGGGTTGGAAAAATATAAGGCAAAAAAGCAATAAAACAAAAAAGCTAAAAGATTATTTATTGTCATTCACGCGCAGGCGGGAATGACAAAACAATTATGACCCGCAAGATACCGGCCACCATGGCCACTCAACATCCGGATAACGCCTGCGCGCCGTACTGGGAACGAGACGGCGACGGCTTTATTTCCACTTACGAAGAGGTGGCGGAATGCCATTCGGCCTTTCATGATTTAGATTGCGAAGAATTTATGTGGGACTGGGAGGGAAAATACGTTGACGAAGGGGTGGTTGATAAATTATTCCATACTTACTATCAATATTTTAAAAAAAATCAGTTAGGTAAAGATAAATTTTTGACTTTCCGCATCCCCAACATTTGGCACGAAAAAGGATATGGTTTAGCGCGGGCGCTGATGGGCATTTTAACGGCGGAAAGTTTCGCGGGCGACATGCATTTGCACACGCCGCCGCTGTTTGAGGTTATTTTGCCGATGACCGACAAAGCCGCTAACATTATTTACATTCAAAAAACTTTTACCAAACTCGCGAAGTTCAAATGCAAGCTGTTTGAACAAAAATGCGCGTTTAATTATTTGAACGTTTTGCCGCTTTTAGAGGGAGTAGACGATTTAATCAGTTGCCGCCATATTTTGGACGAATATTTGGCGCTACATAAAAAAGAGTATAAAAAAAAGCCGGAATATCTGCGCCTGCACATCGCGCGCAGCGACCCGGCGTTGAATTCGGGATTGGTGCCGGCGGTAGTCGCGGGCAAAGTCGCTTTGTCCGAATATTATCGTTTTGGCAAAGAAAACAACATTAAAATTTTTCCGGCCATCGGCGTCGGCACTTTGCCGTTTCGCGGCGGCTTGTCGCCGGAAAAGATTGGCGACTTTTTGCGTGAATATTCCGGCATGCGCACGGTCTACGTGCAATCCGCTTTCCGCTATGATTTTCCCTTGGCCAAAGTGAGAGCGGCCATTAAGAAGTTAAATTGCGATTTGCCAAAAACGCAAGCTAAAATATACGGCGCTCCGGAGACAAAAGAAGCAAAAGATATTTGTGAAATTTTTACGCCCCCTTATCGGGCAACGGCCGAGCGGATTGCCGATACGATAAATGAACTGGCCGGGCAAGTGCCGGCGCGGCGCGAGCGCAAACTGCATGTGGGGCTGTTTGGCTATTCGCGCGGCGTGGGCAAAAAGAAATTGCCGCGCGCCATTCCTTTTACCGCCGTTTTGTATTCTTTAGGCGTGCCGCCGGAATTCATCGGCACGGGCCGCGGCCTAGAGGAGGCGCTGAATAAAAAAATAAATTTGGAAAAATATTATTTGAATTTTAAAAAAGACCTGCTTTGGGCGGGCCGATATTTGAACAAAGAAAATTTGGCGAAACTCGCCAACGTCAATTTAGCGTGGAAAGACATTCAGCGGGACGTGGAAACATTGGAGGGCTATTTTAAGATTGAACTCGGGCCGAAAAGCAATACTGATTTTATCCATCGCAATTTAACTTCCAACGCATTTTATCTTTGGCGCGCGGGCAAACCGGTAAGCAAAGAAATGATTGAATCTGGGAAGATTAGGAGAAGTTTAGGGTAAGTCGTAAAAACATAAAAACACAAGAACAATTCTGTTTCGTCGCAGTTTCCTGATGAAAAACGGCGGTTTGATTAAAATATCCAATATCTTAATATAAAATTATTTCTCCACATTAACTTTTACCTTCTCCGTCCGCTTCGTATTGCCAACCCAGCCGGTCGCTTCGGCAAAAAGATAATATTTGCCTGCTGCCGGCGCGCCGCTCCATATGCCGACGGCTTCGTTGCTCGCGTTAAAATTTTGGATGGAGGAAACTAAATGGGCCGTTTCCTCGCTTTCCGCTTGAAAGTAGAAGTTTATTTCTTTGGCGGTTTTAGGATTAGACGAAAACACTTTAAGCGAGGCCGGAAAATTAGTTGGAGATAATTTAGCGTTAGCCGCGGGCGAGAGCCACTTAACGTCCAGCGCCGTGTCGCGTTCATTGTCTGAAAGCGTATAATTAAATTGCCGCGTGCCGCGCCAGCAGTTTTCTTTGGTATCGCAGACTTTGACGGTAAGTTTATGCGAGCCGTTGTTTAAAAAATTAATTTCCGTCGCTAAATTAAAAGGATAGGCGGCAATCAGGCCGATTAGACGGTCGTCCGCGTAATACTCCGCCCGCCCGATGCCAAGCGGCGCAGAAGCGGAAATTTCTACTGATAAAATTTTGCCAACAACCGTCGCGGTATCTTGGGGCGAATTAATCGTTACTTGCGGAATATTCTCCGGTTTGTGCACATTGTCGTACTCGGTCGGCACTTCGTCTAAAATGATTTTTTCCCGCTCGGCCCATTTTTTAACCGCGTCTTCCCAAATTTGGAACTGGACATCGCGCTCTTCGGGTTTTGGTTCCGCTCCGCGCGGGTCGTTTTTTTTGCAATAATATAAAATGTCATGCGGCAATTGATATTGCTTTTCTTCTATCATCTCCGGCGGCGTTTGGTCGGTGGCGAGCAGGCCGCTTGCTTTATCTATTTTAATAGTTATTTTGCCGCCGCTAGCGCCGTCCAATATCGATTTGCCGGTAATTTCTTTTTCCGGCTGGTTAAAAGTTTCCACCGGCGTGCCAGCGAGCGCGCGCTGCATATAGCCGTTCCAAATCGGCGCGGCGATTTTGGAGCCGTCGGCCCCGCGCTTCATTTCCGTATTTTTATTGTTTCCTACCCAAACGCCCGTGACTAAAGACGGCGTATAGCCGATAGTCCAGGCGTCTTTATAATCGTTAGTGGTGCCGGTTTTTGCGGCTACCGGCCGGTCTTTAAGCGTCAGCCAGTTTTGCGCGCCAAAGATATAGGCGCGCGCGGCGTTGTCGGATAAAATATTATTGATTAAACGCGTTAGTTTTACCGGCATAACGGCAGATTTGTCTTCTTTATATTCCTCCAAAATTTTGCCGTTTTTGTCTTCAATTTTTAAAATCGCGACCGGCGGATGATACTCGCCTTCGCGCGCAAACACCCCGTAGCCGGCAGTGTGCTCTAAAAGTTTTACTTCTCCGCCGCCAAGGACAAGCGACAAACCGTAGCGGTTCGGGTCGGTGAGCGTGGTGTAGCCCATTTGTTTTGCTTGCGCGACTACATTTTCTACGCCAGCCAGATACAGCGCCTTTACCGCCGGAATGTTTAAGGAACCGGCGAGCGCCTGGCGCATCGTAATCGGGCCGTGTTCTTTGTCGTCATAATTATGCGGTTCATACGCTTTGCCCGTAGCGGCAAAATTAGTTACCACATCGTATAAAATCGCGTCCGGCGTGTAGCCCTTGGCAAAAGCCATGGCGTATACCAGCGGCTTGAGCGAAGAGCCGGGCTGGCGCGGCCGCGTCGTAACATTCACTTGCCCGTCAATATCATCGTTAAAATAATCGCGCGAGCCGACCATGGCTAAAATTTGGCCGGTTTTGGGGTCTAAAGATACGAGCGCGGCGTTAGAGGCGGCGTAACTTTTTTCATTGATCTCCGCTTGTTTTTGCAGGACTTCCTCGGCGATTTTTTGTTTGTCCAAATCAAGCGTGGTGTATATTTTAAATCCTTCCCGCTCAATTACCTGGTCGCCGTATTTTTCGCTTAATAATTCTTTGACGTACATCACAAAATGCGGAGCGGTGATGTCGGTATTTGGTTCTTTAAAGTTTAAGTTATCAGCCAGCGCTTCTTTAAGCTCGTTGTCTTTGATGCGGCCGAGTTTTTTCATTTCGTTTAAAATATATTCCTGCCTGGCGATTAAATCTTCTTTATGGCTGCCGTAGGGAGAATAATAAGTTGGCGCCTTGGGCATGGCGGCGAGCGTCGCGGCTTGAGCCAAGTTTAAATCTTTGGCCGAAATGCCAAAATAACGGCGGGCGGCCGCTTCAATGCCGTAAGCGGTTGAACCGTAAGGAATTTCATTTAAATACATTTGCAAGATTTCGTCTTTGGAAAACTTTTTTTCAATGCGGTAAGCCAGCACAAACTCGCGGATTTTGCGGGAAATTTTGCGTTCATCGGTTAAAATGGCGTTTTTTACCAGTTGCTGGGTTAAAGTTGAACCGCCGGCAATCCGTTTTCCCATCAGCGGGTTTAATAAAACGCTGCGCGCGATAGCGAGGAGATTAAAACCGTGATGTTCGTAAAAACTGCGGTCTTCCGCGGTAATAGTGGCCCATTTAACGTATTCGGGGATCTCTTCTAATTTAACGATCGTGCGTTTTTGATCCCCGGCTATTTCATAAAGCATGTTTTCGCCGGTGCGATCGTAAATTTTGGTGCTTTCCGCGATATCACGGTCAATCAGTTTATTGGGGTTGGGCAAGTCGCGCGAAACCCATAACAAATAAAAACCGCTGAAAATAACGAATACTAGCGCCATAATTAGGAGGCGATAAATAAGTTTTGACGACGGTTTTTTGATTTTTCTTTTAAAAGGCGAAACCGACCGCCTCCAGCGGTTTTTAGCGCTAAGTTTATTCAATCTCATTCGGCGGCTTTCCAAAATCCGCTCTCTGACGGAATTTGCGATTGAATCTTGGCGCCAACTTTGCGGCGACTTGGTTTTTTTGGAAAGTTGAGGAATAGGCATAACTTTATAAATTTCAAAATTCAAATGTCAAAATTCTGCCCGGCAGGCAGATTTATTTAAAAATTATTATAATTATTATAGTCTAATTTAATTTTCTTGACAAATTAAAAAAAATTTGCTAAAATTAAATTAACAAAATAAAAACAAAAATTATTTCCCATGTTTGTCGCAGAAGCGTTTAACAGCTCACGGCTGTTTTTTTGCCGGTAATTTTACGAAATGGGAATAAAAAAATGACTAAAAACGAAAAAACGAAAAATATTTTTACTTGGGGCTGGCGCCGGTTTTCTTCCGATTGGCTGGAGCTGGAAAAGAATAAACAAAAACAATCAACTAAAAGCGTCGTTTTAAGCGTGGCGGCCGCTTTTTTTATCGTCGTATTCTCGGCCCAAGCACTGGGCTGGGTCAATAATTTAGTTGAGCAAAAATATTTACTGGAAAAATATAAAAACGCGAACGTGATTTTGTACAGCAATATTGGGTAAGGCAGTAAGTGAATAGGGTTAAGAGACGGGCGCAAGCCTGTTTTTTGTTTTTAACAAATTTTGACTTTTGGCGGGGAAGATGGAAAAATAGAAAATGAATTATAAAAAATATGTCCGTATTCAAAAATACCTTTCGCGTTGAAACCGCGCGCCATCCGGATTGGGATTATTCCGGCGATGGCATGTATTTTGTAACGATTTGCACGCAAAATAAATTTTGTTATTTCGGTGAAATTGTTAATGAAGAAATGCGATTAAATAACATCGGAAAAATTGCTGCCGGGTTTTGGGCGGAAATTCCCAAACATTTTCCCAATGTAATTTTAGATGAATATATTATAATGTCGAATCATTTGCACGGCATTATTTTTATTTGTAATGATGATGTACGCCAAGGGGTTGACAATTGTAATCGTATTCGTAGAGACGCGATTAATCGCGTCTCTACGGGTGGAGGCATAACTGGTCAATACAATCCAATGGGAAAAAACTCACTGGGCGAAATCATTCGTTGGTACAAGGGGCGTGTTTCGTTTGAAGTCAATAAGGTTTATGATAAAAATTTTATTTGGCAATCCCGTTTCTACGACCGCATAATCCGCAATGAATATGAATTGCATAATGTCCGTAATTATATTTATTATAACCCCGTAAAATGGGAAATTGATAGGAATAATCCGGAGAATTTATTTTATTAGAACGGAATTTATTTTCTGTTTTTAACAAACTATTGTATAATAATGAGGACAACTTCGGTTGCCCTTATTTTGTTATAAACTATGTATCTTGAAAAACTGGAAATCCAAGGTTTTAAATCGTTTGCCAATAAAAATACGCTAAAATTCGTCGCCGCGGAAAAAAACGGAGACAAAAAGTTAGGCATCACGGCGGTCGTAGGACCGAACGGCTCAGGTAAATCAAACATCGCAGACGCCGTGCGCTGGGTTTTGGGCGAACAAAGCGTCAAACTTTTGCGCGGCAAAAAAAGCGAAGACGTGATTTTTTCCGGTTCTTCCAAAAAAGCGTCTTTGAGTTTTGCCGAGGTGTCTTTGTTTTTAAATAATGCCGACCCAGCCTCCGTCCCGCAATATCGCGGGACTACGGCGGGCAAGCTGGATAATTTACCTTTTCATGAAGTTGTTGTGACAAGGCGGCTGTACCGCGACGGGGAAAGCGAATATTTATTAAACGGTAGCCGCGTGCGTTTGCTGGATATTTCATTATTGCTCGCCAAAGCGCGTTTTGGTCAGCGCGCGTATTCAGTCATAGGCCAGGGCATGGTGGAAAATTTTTTAAACACCACGCTTGCCGAACGCAAAGAATTTTTTGACGAAGCGACCGGCGTTAAAATGTACCAAATAAAGCGCGACGACGCGATGAATAAGTTGCAGAACGCGCGTGGAAACATGGCACAGGCCGGAAGTTTGTTATCCGAAATTGAGCCGCGCATGCGCTCTCTCACGCGGCAGATGAAAAAACTGGAGCAGCGGGCGGAAACGGAGGCGGCGCTGCAGACTTTGCAAAAAAATTATTACGCCGGGCAATGGCACGCTTTAAACGACGAGTTGAAAGACCTAAACAAAAAACTGGTAGAGCGGGAGAAACTCGGCCGCGAAGAAGAAAAAGAGACGGCCCAAATCAGCCGCGAACTGGCGCAACGGCAGGAGCGACAAAATTTGCAACCGGAACGCGCGCGGCTGGAGGAAGCAAAAAGAAAGCTGGAAAACGAACGCAATAATTTGTTTCAGGCGCTTTCCGAAGTCAAAGCGCGTATCGGCGTGAGTTACGAACGGGCGGGAAAAACCGACGCGGCTTGGCTGATAAAACGCGGCGGGTTGTTGGAGCGGGAAATAACTAATTTAAATAAAGAAATTAAAGAAGCGGAAATAAATTTGCCGGAAGCCGAAGCGGGGGCGCAAACGGCTAAAGTCGAACAGGAACAAATTAACCGCGCGCTGAATGAATTGCGCGGCAAATTAAACAACGGCGCGGGGGAGAAGCAGAGCGCGGGCGCTTTGCTTAAAAAAACCCGGCAGGAAATAGACGAGTTGCTGGATATTTACGAGCGGATTTTTATTTGTTTGGAAAAAGCAAACGACATTGCGGGCGCAACCAAACATTTAACTTCGTTGCAACTCAAATTAAAAGAGCTTAAAGAAACGCTAAAAGATAAACGAAACGAGGGAGACGCCTTCGCCGGAGGCTTCGGCGGCCCGAAGGCGGAGAAAGAAACGGAACAGTTGAAAAAAGAAATAATCGCTTATGAGGAAAAAAAGCAGGCAGTAATTGAGCGATATGTCGTTTGGCAAGGCAAAAAACAGGGGGCGCAGGAAAAAATCAAATTTTTGCGAGAATCTTTAGCCGCCAAATTAAGCGAGCAAAAAGAACTGAAAGAAAAGTTAAAACAAGCCGATAGCGGCGAAGATAAACAGGAGTTAAAACAAAAAGAACGGGAATTAACCGTCAAATTAGCTAAGGTTAATCAGGAAATAGAGGAAGTTGAAAAAAAAACGGGGGAATTGCAGGCGGCCGGCCGAACTGAACAGGAGGAATTGATGAAATTGCAGAAACTTCTGCACGAATTGCAATTGAACGCGAACGCGAACGGCGCGCAACTAAACGAAATAAAAATAGCCAAAGCGCGCGTAGAGACGAAGCTGGAAGATTTGGAAAATGAAATTCGCAATGAAACGAACGATTTGCGCGCCGTTATTGATGCGCGCGAGTTTGACCAAAGTTTAGATAAAGACAACGCGGCGGCGGAAATTCAGAAATTAAAGCGCCAATTGGAACTGATCGGCGGCATTGATCCGGAGGTAAAAAAAGAGTACGAGGAAACTAAAGTGCGCTTTGAATTTTTATCAAACCAAACCGGCGATTTGGAATCGGGCATCAAGAGTTTGGAAAAAATTGTGGAAGAACTGGATAAAACGATTGCCGTTAAGTTTGACAAAGCGTTTGCGGACATTGCCGCGCATTTTGAAAAATATTTTAAAATTTTATTTTCCGGCGGCAACGCCAAGCTTTTGAAAATCATGGAAGACCCGAAAGAATTGGAAGAAAAAGAACAAGGCGAAAGCGAAGAAGACAAAGATGAGGACGAACCCGCCTCCGTTCTTCCGACTGCGTCGGAACTACGGCGTGGCGAGGGAAAAAATAAAGTTATTTTGCGGCAGGCTAAACAAGCATTAACCGGCATTGAAATCCAAGCCACGCCGCCGGGCAAAAAAATTAAAAGCATCGCCATGCTTTCCGGCGGCGAGCGCGCGCTGACCGCGATTGCTTTGATTTGCGCGATAATTTCGGTGAACCCGTCGCCCTTTGTGGTTTTGGACGAAGTGGACGCGGCGCTGGATGAAGCCAACTCCGCGCGCCTAAGCAATATTTTGGAAGAACTGACGGGCAAGACGCAATTTATCGTCATTACCCACAACCGCTCCATGATGTATAAGGCTAATATTATTTATGGCGTTACCATGGGCAACGACGGCGCGTCGCAACTATTGAGTTTAAAAGTTGAAGAAGCGGCACAAGTTAAAAGTGAAAAATTATAAAGTGAAAAGTAAAGATAAAGAATAGTGATCCGCAATAACTTGCTCTTGACTTTTTAACTTTTAACTTGTAACTTGAAATTTGAGCTGGCCTCATCGTCTAATGGTTAGGACATCAGGTTTTTCGCCCTCGCGGGCGACCACCCGTGAGGGTGGCATCCTAAATTCAATGTTATGTACTATGTGTACCTATTGCAAAGTGAAAAAAATCGCTCAACGTATATAGGCTACACGAGTGATTTAAAGAAGAGGTTTGCCGAACATAACCAAGGTAAAACAAAATCAATAAAACATAGTTTGCCGTATCGTTTAACATATTACGAGGCATATCAAAATAAAACAGACGCAAGGAAACGAGAAATAGAATTAAAAGAGAATAGCTACCAGAAAGAACAACTTTTTAAACGCATACAGAACAGTTTTATGGCCTCATCGTCTAATGGTTAGGACATCAGGTTTTCATCCTGAAAATAGGGGTTCGATTCCCCTTGGGGCTACCAAAATAATGATAAAAAAACTCAGCTATCGCATTAGCCGAGTTTTTTTATTAACTTTTGTGAAAATAAGAAAGATAAGAACAAGTACTTGTTTTTTTAAGCGGTTTGTTTTACTATTACTTTCAGAAAAGCCAAACAGGAGGAGGTATTTTTTAGTTTGGCTTAAATTTTGTTCTATCACAAGAAAAGGAGAGTACAAACCATGAAATCAGCTATTCAGTTGTTAGAAGCTATGTGGCAGCAAGGCAAACATTTGTGCGTTGGCCTTGACCCGGATTTGTCAAAGATTCCAAAGGCTGCCTGGCGCGGTAGTGATGAGGCAACATTAGTGAACTTCTGTTGTTCCATCATTGAGGCGACTGGCAGTATCGCCGTAGCTTTTAAAGCGAACCGCGGTTTTTTTGGCAGTTGTGGCGACAGTGGCGTTCGGGCACTTCAGGCAGTTATTGGATTTGCTCATGAGAAGTTTCCTGAAGTTCTATTTATTGTGGACGGCAAATGGAATGATATTGGCAACTCGGCAGAACAGTATGCGCGGGAAGCTTTTGGCGTTTTTCCCGCTGATGCCGCAACAGTTAATCCTTACCTAGGCCAGGATGCGTGCGAACCCTTTTTAAAGCATGGAAATAAACTCATATTTTGGCTCTGTCTGACCTCAAATACCGGTGCGGGAGAATTTCAAAAACATGGCAACCCACCACTTTTCCTCCATATCGCCGAACGCATTTCGCAGTACTGGAATGGAAATAATAATTGCGGATTGGTTGTTGGCGCTACGCATCCGGAAGAACTCGCCGCAGTACGTAAAGTCGCGCCGGAACTTCCTCTGCTATTGCCGGGCATTGGAAAACAGCAGGGAGATATTGACGCTTCCACCAAAGCCGCCATTGATCGTTTTCTCATGAATGAATCGCGAAGCATTCTTTATGCCTCGTCGGAAAGTGATTTTGCTGAAAAATCGGCAGAAGCGGCAGAAAAAACGCATCAGCGAATTTTAATGGCAAAATCCAGCATCAAGGAGGGTTAGGTCATGGGTTTCGAAAGTGGCAACATTATGGAACTTTCCGAGCCGCAAGTTATGGAAATTTTGAGGAAACGCAAAGCGCTTATAGAAGGACATTTTGTTGGCAAATCAGGAAAGCATCTTGATACTTATGTGTTAAAGGATGCTATTTATCCATATTCTGATATTTCCACTTTATGCCGTTCATTAGCATGGCGTTTCCGAAGAGATTTTCATTTCATTGAGGCGGTCGTTGGTCCCGTTGTCGGTGGCGTAAGCTTATCACAATGGGTTGCGCACTGGCTGAGAGAATTTACCAAACGAGAAGTACTAGCTCTTTTTGCGGATAAGGACCCTGACAAAGGATTCATTATTGGCAGAGGTTATGAGCGCCTCATCCAGTATAAACGCACATTAGTGGTCGAAGATATTCTTACAACTGGCGGATCAGCCGCAAAAACGATTGAAGTTGCGCGCACTTTTAATGCGCATGTCATCGCTTTAGGAGTACTATGCAATCGGGGTGGTGTGACGCCGGAAAGCGTCAACGCCCCGGAAATATTTGCGCTTGCCAACCTTAACCTGCCATCGTGGGAGGCAAGAGATTGTCCTCTTTGTGCGGCAGGAAAAGAAGTAAATACCGAATTAGGACATGGCAAGGAGTTTCTTGCTTCGCTAGCGGTTTAATTTGTTTTTAACATCCACATAGAATTCGTTTAACAGCGATATGAGGCGACCCATTCAGGAAGCCTCTTTTTTATTTGGATTTGACATATTTTTATTTTAAACTACAATGTAATTACTGTTAGTATTTTCTGGATTCCCGCCTTCGCGGGAATGACAATAAAAAAAATTATGTTCAACATCTCCACTAAATCAGACTACGGTTTTATCGTCATGCTGGAACTCGCGCGCCGCTATCAAGACGGCTTGGTTTCGCTATCTGACATTGCCAAAAGGCGCAAGCTCTCGTCCGGCTATTTAGTACAAATTTTACAGCCGCTCCTCAAAGCAAAATTAGTAATCAGCAAAGAAGGCAAAGGCGGCGGGTATAAACTCGCGCGCCGTCCGAAAGAAATTTCGGTTTTGGAAATTATTGAAGCGCTGGAAGGAAAGATGGATTTGGTAAAATGTTTAAAGCGCGGCAAAGAATGCTGCGCCGGTTTTGCCGCCTGCGACGCGAAGAATATCTGGGGGATAATAGCGAGCGATGTAAAAAACATGCTGGGTAAGAAGATGTTAGCGGGACTTTTGAAAAAAATAAAAAATTAATGTCAAAGTCTAAATATCAAAATCAAATGCAGAAGTTAATAACAAGCTATTTGGCATTTAAGCATTTGTCATTGATTTATCATTTGAAATTTGACATTGGATATTTTTAATTTTATGTCTATAAAAAAAAGAATTTATCTAGATTACGCCGCCACCACTCCGGCTGACCCGCGGGTGGTAAAAGCGATGACGCCGTATTTTACGAATAAGTTTGGCAATACCGCGTCGCTCCATTCTTTCGGCATGGAGGCAAAAGAAGCAGTTGATAAAAGCAGAAAAATTATCGCGGACGCGATTAAAGCAAGCGCGAAGGATATTTATTTTACCTCTTCGGCGACCGAGAGCAATAATTTAGCGTTAAAAGGATTAGCGTGGGCAAACCCCGATAAAAAACATATTATCGTTTCTAGCGTGGAACACGACTGCGTTTTAACGAGCGCCGCCTGGCTGGAACGGGAGGGTTGGAAATTGACGCTTTTGCCGGTTGATAAAAACGGC
>PFAS01000057.1:19740-23942 GCA_002778635.1 Candidatus Falkowbacteria bacterium CG10_big_fil_rev_8_21_14_0_10_43_11
ACGCTAGTGGTTTCCGTAATGCACGCTAATAACGAAATCGGCACGATTAATTCAATAGGCGAAATTGGCAAAATTTGCCGCGAGCGGGGCATATATTTTCATACGGACGCGGCGCAGACATTCGGCAAATTGCCCATTGACGTTAACCGGTTAAATATTGATTTATTAACCGCGAGCGCGCATAAAATGTACGGACCTAAAGGCGCGGCGATGCTTTATGTCCGCACCGGCGTAAAAATAAAGCCGCTGCTGCACGGCGGCGGACACGAAAACGGCCTGCGCTCGTCAACGGTCAACGCGCCGGCAATCGTCGGTTTTGCGGAAAGCGTAAAAATTTGTTTGCAAGAAATGAAACAAGAAAATCGGCGTTTAATAAAATTGCGCGATAAATTAATCAAGGGAATTTTGAAAAATATTCCAGATTCTTATCTCAATGGCCATCCGGCCAAACGATTGCCCAATAACGCCAACTTTAGATTTGCCTACATTGAAGGCGAGGCGATTATTATGCAGCTTGACGCACTTAACATTGCCGCGTCCACCGCTTCCGCCTGCTCTTCGCCTAAACTGCAGCCCTCGCATGTTTTGCTTGCTTGCGGCATGCGCCCGCAGGATGCGCACGGCTCATTGCGGTTAACATTAGGCCGATGGACGACGGAACGCGAGATAGGCCAAGTTTTAAAGATACTGCCGGGAGTGGTGGAGAAGTTAAGGAAGATGTCACCATTTAAATAACCTCACCCCGACCCTCTCCTTATTAAGGAGAGGGCGCCCGTAAGGGCGGGTGAGGTAAAATCATATGTATACCAAAAAAACCCTAAAACATTTCAATAATCCCAAAAACTACGGCAAAATAAAAGATCCGGACGGCATCGGCAAAGTCGGCAATATCATTTGCGGCGATGTGATGTGGCTTTATATTAAAGTTAAGAAAGATAAAATAACCGACATAAAATTTGAAACTTTCGGATGCGTGGCGGCGATTGCCACCAGTTCGGAAATTACCGAACTCGCGAAAGGCAAGACTTTGACGGATGCGTTGCGGCTTGGCAAAGACGATATTATCGGCGCGCTCGGCGGTTTGCCGCCGGTGAAAATCCATTGCTCGGTGCTCGCGATAGACGCGCTCGCCGAAGCGATTTTTGATTACTTAACTAAAAATAAATTGCCTGTTTCGGAAGATTTAATCAAGCGGCACGAAGTTATCCAAAAACATAAGGAGGTTATTGAAGAAAAATATCACGATTGGACGGAGATGGAGGAGGAGATGCACGAGGGCAGTAATGGGTGACGAGTAATAAGTAACGGGAAAAGAATAAAAAATTGGAATAAATAAAAACGCTTAGGTGGCTAAGCGTTTTTTGATGGGGATTTGAAAAAACATGATTACAGATTTTAAACCATTATTTTGTCTTAGATATTAAAGCATTCATTGATAATTCTCCTGCAAGATACGCACAAAAATCATTGAAAGAAAAAAGAGCGACGTGATTGTCATCGGAGCAATTTGGGTCATTGGTATAATAGACGCCGTTGATCTTTATTTCGATGGCAAAGGATTCTGGCATAATAGCACAAAGTCCAGTAAGAATTTGTTTTTTAGCAGGTATTATGCCGTATATTTCTCCATAACACGGAATGCGGCTGGCAATATGCCACTCACCATTTTTATCAAATACATCCAAGAGCCATGTTCTGTAACCTGTGGGGAATTCATCTGGATTTAACGCGACGGCTATGACGCCGCTTTCTCTGTTTTTAAGAGAAATGGTAAATGACCTTGCCCATCGTCTATAACAATTAACATTAAGATTGTAGCTTCGGCCTAATACCATAATTTCGGAATTTTCGTCCTTTATAATAATTTGACTTTCTCTTTCTTTTACTTCTGCCGTAAGGCAGAGCCTAGGATTTAAAAGTTCCATAATCTTTCTCCCTTGTCAGTTATTTTATTGCTAATGAACATGCTATTAAATTAGCACAGCAGAGGAGAAAGTCAACATTTGATGATTGTTGCTGATCGCCCGCTTTTACTTAACTTGAATTTAATAAAAATACTATTTTTGGGTAAAATTGGTTTTACTTTATCCGCCCATTCAATCACCGTTACGGTTCGTTCGTCGTTAAAATACTCTTCTATGCCGAGTGCGGTTAATTCTTGGGGAGAATGGAGGCGATAGGCGTCGATGTGCACCAGATTTCTGATTTCTGATTTCTGATTTTTGATTTTGTAAATCTTAATGATATTAAAAGTCGGGCTGTTGACCGTTTGTTTCACGCCCAACGCTTTAGCCAGATATTGCGTAAAAGTGGTTTTGCCCGCGCCCAAATCGCCGATAAGGCCGATAACTTCTCCGCCGTGAAACTCGCTCGCAATTCGAGTTGCCAGCTTTTTGGTGTCAGTTAAGGTTTTTATAGTATATTTTTTTATAATCCTTACAAATTACAAATTAGGTACAAATGTACAAATAAGAATGTATAGAATTTGTATATTTGTATTTGATTTGTAATTAGCAAGAGTAATATAACATACTTTCCCAAAAGACGGAACTTGCGCTAATTTTTTTTATCCTCTATAATAGTGGGACTTAAATTAATTACTAATTTTTATTAATATGGCAGAACAAAAAATGTCCGTGGATAAAACCAGCTTTATTTTTGGGTTGGTTTTGGGAGTGGCAATTATCAGCGTCGGCGCTTTGCTAATGGCGAATTTTAATAAAAGCGGAGAGGTAAAAGGCGAAAAAGTCGCCGGGCCGGAAAATAACGCGGCCCAGCCGTCAGCTAACAATCAGCAGCCGCCGGCCGCCGGGTCGGTGCCGGAGGTTTCCGGCGACGATAATGTCCGCGGCGAAAAAAACGCGGCGGTAACCGTGATAGAGTATTCGGATTTCCAGTGCCCGTATTGCTCGCGGCATAACGGCACTATGGAGCAAATTTATAACGAGTATAAAGATAAAGTTTTATTTGTCTACCGGCATTTTCCTTTAAATTCAATACATCCCGAAGCGCAGAAAGCGGCGGAAGCGTCCGAATGCGCGGCGGAACAGGGAAAGTTTTGGGAAATGCACGATAAAATTTTTGCCGACAATGCCGCTCAAAAGATGAGCGTGGAGCAGTGGAAGAAAGAAGCAACGGACTTGGGGTTGAATGCGAAGAAATTTAACGATTGTTTGGACAACGGCCAATACGCCGGTAAAATAGCGCAAGAACAAAACGACGGCGGGGCGGCCGGCGTGCAGGGAACGCCTGTGACCTTCATCAACGGCGAACTGATTTCCGGCGCCGTGCCGTATGAGCAGATTAAGGCGGCGATTGAGGCAAAGTTGAAAGGGTAAAATAATTTAAATCAAAAAGTCCTTCTAACTATAAAGTTAGAAGGACTTTTTGATTTTGCAAATAATATTGATGTACGCCGCCGTCAATTTCCACGGCAAGTTTTAAATAAAAACAATAAAAATCAATGATGTAGTTACCGATGCCGTGCTGGCGCCTGAATTTATATCCCAACTTTGCGTCCTTAATAAAAAACCAAAGCGTCGTTTCGGCTTTGGTCAGGTGGTTTCTTAAATATTGTCGCTGCCTCTTTATTTTTCTTTGATTGTGAACCGGCAGCATGGCAGCAAAAATTATTAATAAGTTATTTTGCATCGTTCCCCTCCTTTGAGGAGGGGGTAGGGGGTGGTGGGAATTTAATTTTAAAAAGTTTTATGAGTTTAGACCCACCAAACTTAATATTATAATTAAGTTGTTGGTCTCATCGGGTGTTCGTGGCCAATCATTTTCCGATGCGCCAAATATTTAAGATGGTTTATTTTTTCGCGCGCGTATTTTCGGGAATTAAAACCGTGTTTGGCGATTAAATCAGAAGCAAAATTGCCGCCTAAAAAGTGCGGCAAAATTACATAGCTCGCGCCAACGGCGTACAGTTTTTCCGCCTCGCCGATGTTATGGGAAATCACCATGACGATTGCCGGTTTGTTCACGCGCCGGATTTTTTTTATCAATAATAAATTGGTCGCAAAATCGGGAATGGTGGAGACGGCAAATTTTATTTTATTAAGCGGCAGTTCGTCCAGAAATTCGCCGTCGTCCGCGTCGCCGTAAACGCAAGGAATTTTTTCCGCCTTTAATTTTTTTATTACTTCCGGGTCAAAATCCGCCACCAAAAAATTTTGCTTTAATTTATTAAAAGCGCGCGT
>PFAS01000057.1:23989-27935 GCA_002778635.1 Candidatus Falkowbacteria bacterium CG10_big_fil_rev_8_21_14_0_10_43_11
ATAATTATCCGTTTCCGGCTGTTCAATTTTGGTTTTTTTCCGTTCAAACAAAAATAAAAATGGCGCTAAATACGGATATATTTTTTCCGCGTACAAAATCAAATAAGTGGAAGCAGTAATAGTGATTAAGCCGACAAGCGTCACAAGCGACAACAGCGAGTCGTTTAAATCTCCTGTTTTTATCCCAAGCATTATTAAAATTAAAGAAAATTCGCTGATTTGCGCGACGGTCAAACCGGTTAAAAATCCGGTGCGCCGGCGGTAACCGAGCGTGCCCATAATCGTCATCATAATTAGCGGGTTGACGATTAAAATAAAAAGCGATAGAAGCAATGCCGGAATAATCAAAATTTGGATATCGCCGATGGCGAGTTTTGAGCCCAACAAAATAAAAAATAAAATCAGGAAAAAATCGCGCAGGGGTTTCATCTTCGCGCTGATTTCTACGGCATACGGCGAAACGGACAAAGTAATGCCGGCAATGAGCGCGCCGATTTCTATGGAAAAACCGAATTTATAAAAAAGTGAAGCCAGACCCAAACCCCAGGCCAGCGCGAATAAAGCCAAAAATTCAGAAGACGCGGTAAAAATATTGCTTAAGCGCGGCAAAAGATAAAGGCTCGCGAAAACCGAGAGTAGCGCGAGCGCGATGCCCTGCAAAGTAATAATGCCGATTAGGCGGGATAAATCTTCTCCCTGCGCGAGCGCGGAAATAAAAATTAATATCAGCATCGCGATAATGTCTTGCACCAGCAAAAACCCGAGCGCGATTTTGCCGTGCAATTTTTGCAAAGCTTGTTTGTCGGATAAAAGTTTAACGATAATAATGGTACTGCTAAAACATAACGCGACGGCAAGGTACGCCGATTCAAGGGGCGAAAAACCCAAAGCGCGGCAGACAAAAAAACCAACGAGCGAAGTAAAGACAACCTGGCTCGTTCCGGCCGCGAGCGCGACGCCGCCGATTTCTTTTATCAAACGCGGGTTTAATCCCAAGCCGACGATAAAAAGTAGAAGAGCGATGCCGATTTCAGCGAAGACATTAACGATTTCCGTATCTTGAATAAAATTAAAAAAGTACGGTCCGACTAAGAGACCGGTTAAAATATAACCGATAATCAACGGCTGGCGCAGGGTGCGCACAAAAATCGCCATTAACGCGGCGATAACTATTATGATGCTGATTTGGACGAAGAGAGTCATGGGGCAAGTTAAAAGTAAAAAGTTGCAAGTTAAAAGTAAAAAGTTAAAAGACTATACTTCTTTGTTTTGAGAGTTTTTTATTATTTTTTACAATTTTTTGTTTAATATTAGACAATTTTAATCTTATTGACATAGTTTAAATTTATAGTATAATTATATAGTCGAGTACGGATTCTATCTGAACTCCCGAAGTCCGAGACCTTAATAGGTATCGGGCTTTTTGTTTTGTAAAAGTTATGATAAAATTTTTTCGTGGAGTTTAAGGGGCTACCTCATGGTGAGGGATCCGTACTCGACATTAGGATAGAGGGGTTCAATACCCCTTAGCTCCACTTCAAAAACCATCTCAAAAACGAGGTGGTTTTTGATTTGCTGTAATAAAAAAGCATTTTATTATTATCCCTGTAAATATACTTTTGATACACAACAACTATATGTTTACATTTGCGACAACAAATATTTAGCAAGCGCGAGTATCCGCCGCGAGCAGATTTATATTTATCTTTTTTAAACGAATTTTACTTTTTGCTTGACCAATTCTTTATCATTAGTGCATTAATATTATTTCATCCAAGTTTTTTCGTGGTTTGGGCGCAGGATTTTCAGCGGGATAGCCGACCGGTATTACAAAAGGGATAATATAGTTTTTAGGGATATTAAGAATCTCTTTTATTTTATCACGGTATATCCAGGCGACAAAAACAGTTCCTAATCCCAGTTCAGTGGCGCGCAAAACCAAAAAAGAAGCGGCGATTGATAAATCTATGTAAGCGTAATTAATAGGGCTTTCATCAACGTCCGCGCTCTTGGGATATTGGCTCGGGTCGGCACAGCAAATAATAATCAGCGGCGCGTCATTAACAAAATCCTGTTTGAACGCTCCGTGTTCTCTTAACTTATCTTTTATCTCTTTATTATTAACGATAAAATATTTATGCGACTGCGTATTTTTTGCTGACGGCGCTTTTCTGGCGGCATCAAGCAACTCATTGATAACTTCTTCAGAAATTTCTTTATCCTGATATTTTCTAATACTTTTTCTTATATTAATCGTTTATTTGACATTCATATTTTCACCAGTTAAACTCGCTATAAAAATTATTATCTCTTATATTTTCCAAAGCGAATTTTACATAAGGAACCATGTTATCCGGAAGCCCGTTTAATTCAAACCAAGCCAAGTCGTCGCATTTGTCCGGTTCCAAAATAGCCGGTTCGCCCTGCCAATTTTTAGCCCTCATAAAAAAATCAATTCTCTCCTGGTCGTCCCCTCTTCGGTGCATCACATGAATTATCTTCAAGTCGTCTTCGTTTATTTCCATGCCGGATTCCTCCTTCACTTCTCTAATCATTGCCGTTCGGGCTCGTTCGTTCGCATCAATATGGCCGGCGACAACACTGTAATTGCCGTCTTCATATCCGGTATTAAAGCGTCGTGAAAGTAAAATTTTATTATCTTTTTCCAAAATCAAATGGACAGCCGCGATAAATTTATATCTTTCTTTTGGCATATTATTTATTTTTTACTTTTAACTTGTTACTTTTTACTTTATCAGATTTTTGCTAGCAATCATCAAAGCGCCAAAACTCCAGAGGAGCGTGAAAAAGCCAAAAATCCAGCCGATGATAGGAATGAAAATAATCAAATCAGTAATTACAATACCTAGAGTCGCCGCCCAATACAGAGACAATTTCCACTTTGCTTTATCATTAATCAACCGGCCCAAAGCAATGCCAAAAGTAACTTTTGCCAGAATTAAATAAATAACAAACAATAGTCCGGCCAAACCGGCGAGCGGCAGGCCGACCAAAGTTATTAATAATAAAATTATTACAATCGGCGTTAAAATCAATAATACCAAACCCCAGCCGAGCGTCGCCCACGGGCGTTCCAAAATATTATCGGTAACCGCTTCCACAGCGTCGCTATTTAATCTAACGAGCGCCAAGCCAAGTATCACCGTAGTCAATAAACCAAAAATCGCGAACGAAACGGTGAACGGCCAGAAAGCATTTTTGGTTTTATGTTCAACTTTTTTAAGCTGTGGCGCTTTTTTTATCGTTTTGCCTTTTACTTGCGCGCCGTCTTTGATTTCGGCGGAGGCTGTTTGTGAATAAGTTAAACTGCCGTTCACAACCGCTTTGGGCAAAAGCGTTAAAGCGGGCGCGCTTGATTTTTGCTGCTGTTCTGCCACCTCGCCATAAAATCTGACATTGCCGCCGACAGTGTTATTAATTACCAAACTTGCGCCGCCAAATTGCACATCGCCGCCAATCGGTCCGTAGGCGGTAAAGTTAGCCGCGCCGCCAAAAAAGTTCCAGCCGATTTTGCCGCTGTCGCTTAAATTAATGTTGGAAGCAAAAGCCAAGGCGCTGCGTTCAACCTGTCCGTTGATGGATAATTCCGACGCGGCAACGCGGATACTGCCGCCGACCCGTCCGTTAATCGCGACCGAAGAACCGGCGCAAAAAACATCGCCTCCGACTTCACCGTTGATTGTTACCGACTGGCCGGCGCAAAAAACATCACCTTCCACTTTGCCGTCAATAATGACATTAACTCCCGCGGCGTAAAGATTGCCGGCAACCGTTTCGTTTTCGCCGACATAAATATTGTTGCCTTTTTTCGCTTCAAAAGCGAAAGCCGCGGCCGGCACCATGATAATGGCGATGACGACTGCGAAGAAGAGAGAGATTTTTTTGCGGTTCATATGTTTAAAAATAAATAAGTTATTTTTATTAT
>PFAS01000034.1:0-450 GCA_002778635.1 Candidatus Falkowbacteria bacterium CG10_big_fil_rev_8_21_14_0_10_43_11
CGGCCAAAATCCTTGGCGGAATGAGATGGTTGACTCCCATAACTCGACGAGTCATCAACTTGGGAAGCAATGGATTTGTTATCGGCCCGATGACATCGTTCATGTGTGGCATCATCGCGATTTTGTGGGTCTGTATATGAATAAGCTTATACCGCCTATCCAGTGCTTCAGTGTATCCAAAGCTCAATGACTCCACACACTGTTCAACATCCGTTTTGTGTGCCTCTGCATTAATGCCACAGAACCTAATAAAGTCCGTACTGCCACATTCGCCCTTATCAGCGTTAGCGGGAGAACCGTGTTTGCACATCGGTATACCAGCTGCTGAGGCGATGAAAGCCGCAATGGTGGAAATATTGGCGGTAACTGTTAAGTCGCCACCCATTCCACAGTTATCCATTGCGAACGGAACGTTTGGTTGCAAAAATCCGAATTCGGATTTTGCAATGT
>PFAS01000034.1:484-921 GCA_002778635.1 Candidatus Falkowbacteria bacterium CG10_big_fil_rev_8_21_14_0_10_43_11
CTGCTCTGCCGAATTTTCCGGCAAATTGTGCTGTGTCCCACTGCCATTCCTTTGCCAAGCATAAATTGCTTGATCGTGAAGACCAAACAATAATGCAATGGTTTGGCTTGTAGCCTGTCGGTCATCAAGATTACGACAGGCATACACCGCGTAATTTCCTAACGAATACGCCTCACCAAAAGCAAGCGGAATATTGCGCGCCTTATGCTCCTTGGCAAAATGTTTCGCGTCTATCATATCTTGCTCCTTTCCTGCCTTGTCACTTTTCTGAAAAAGTTTGGCGTAGTTGAGCAAAGCACCGAGCCGTTCCGTTGACACGGAATGAATTAACTCGATTACTCTGCGATGCAACCCTTGATCACTAGAACCGTAAGTGTCTGCCACATCTTCTGTGCTTCCTGCAAGCTCCATAAAAAGCCTCATCTTACATCCATGCT
>PFAS01000034.1:938-4232 GCA_002778635.1 Candidatus Falkowbacteria bacterium CG10_big_fil_rev_8_21_14_0_10_43_11
AAGCTGTTGACCTTGTCAATCAATACGCCCCTATCCATGGCAATAATAAGCGAAGCTTTTTCTACGATGGATATATCCACTGGTGTGCTTTTGGCATCGGAAATATCAATTCCTATTTCCTGCAGTACAGGACTGCTTGCCAACCACTCGGCCTCATAATCTCTAAGATTTTTGCCGACAGGCGGCGAAGTTGTCTGCAACCCGCGGGAAACGACGACGAATTCTCCGTCCATTCCGTTTTTTTTCAACACTCGGTTAATACAACGCTCGGCAATTACCGAACGATGAATATTGCCACTGCACACGGCCAAAATTATCTTTAGTTCAGTTGCGGTCATCTTATTCTTTCTCCTTGTAAATGTGCTATGAGAAGCTCTGCGAACTTTCACAGATTAAAAAACTTCTCGCCTCTGTAGCGTAGTTTAATTACGCTGAAGAAGCCAAACGTTTTTATAACTTTAATAATTTCATAATATGTCAACTTTGAAATCCAACGCTTCCCTGATTACAGAAAACGCTGCTTTTAATTTTTCCTCGGATGTGGCATATGAGATTCTGATATAATTTCTATAATCATCGCCAAAAACTTTTCCTGGTACAACGGCAACTCCTTTTTCAAGTAATTTCTTTGCAAAAATTTCAGAAGAAACCGGTATTTTGATGAAGAAATAAAATGCTCCGCGTGGTTTAATTAACGATGCAACGTTTTTTAAGCTTTCATAAATTAAGTCTCTTCTTTTTTGATATTCAACTATTATGTTTTTCTCAATGTCTGTATTTATGGCTTCAATAGCTGCGTATTGAAACGGCGAAGGCGCGCAAACAGACGTAAACTGTTGAACTTTTTCTATGGCATCAACTATTTCTTTTAGACCGGCGACATATCCAACCCTCCATCCGGTTACAGCTTTGGATTTTGACAATCCGTCAATAATTATTGTTTTAGAATAAATTTCAGCCGGACTAAAAAATTCAACACCATCGTAAATAAGTGAACTATAAATTTCATCAGAAATTACATATAAATTATTCTTTTCAGCAATTTTTACAATTTCCTCAATAATAGATTTTGGATAAACGGCGCCCGTTGGGTTGTTGGGGCTATTAATAATAATTGCTTTTACTTTTTGTGTTACGGATTTTTTTAATAACTCAATATCTGGTTGAAAATTTTCATCTGTTTTGACCACAACAGGTTTGCCACCAACAAATTTTATTATTTCTTCGTAGGCGACAAAATAAGGTGAAAAAATAACCACTTCATCTCCATTATTTATTAAACTGAATAGCGTCATGAATATAGCGGAAGTCGTGCCGGCCGTTACAATAATTTCATCTTCGCTTCTGTTGATTTTATTTTTCTTTAATTTCTTGCTTATTACTTTTCTAAGATCTAAAATTCCTTTTGTTGGAGTGTATTTATTAAAACCTAAATCTATATATTTTTTGGCAGAATTTTTTAAATATTTTGGCGCGTCGAAATCGGGCTGGCCAATTGTCAGGTCGATTATATTTTCGTTTCTGCCGGCATTAAAGGCTCTGCGGATTGCAGAATAATTTATATTATTAACCCGATCAGAAATATTATTTCTTTTTTGCTTGGATTTTTTCATAAGCCATTTGATACGCAATAAATAGCGGGGGTATTTTTTCTTTTTCTGATTTTTCAAATATGTCTTTTAATATTGCGGAAATTAAATCTGTTTTCTTCATTGCTTCAGATATGTCGACCCCCTTTACTTCGCACATTCCATGACATACCCCTGCAGCATTGATGACAAAATCTGGGGCGTGCAATATTCCTTTTCTATAAAGGATTTCTGCATGTTTTACTTCATTTTGAAGTTGGTTGTTTGCTCCGCCTGCAACTATTGAACATTTCAATCGGTCTATAGTTTGGTCGTTAATAATTTCACCAACTGCACATGGGGCGAATACATCGCAATCCACATCATAAATTGATTCATTTTCAACAACAGTCGCATTTTTAATTCCAGAATATTTTTTGGCTTTTTGATTGTCTATATCTGATACAAAAATAACAGCTCCTTCGTCTAAAAGTAAATCAGCCAATGTGCCGCCAACATGTCCGAGGCCTTGTACGGCAACTTTTACCCCTTGCAAACTATCTTTTCCAAGTTTATATTTCACAGATTCTTTCAACCCTTTTAACACGCCATGCCCGGTTGTAACGCCGGAAATTCCTTTAGAATTAAAAATGTATTTTGTTCTTTCTGCAATAATTTTTGCATCTTCCAAAGAAAAACCCATATCGACTCCTGTAAGAAAAATTCCTCCCAATGATTCTATAAAATCTCCCAATGCATATAAGAACTCTTTGGTTTTTGGTTTTGACGGATCTCCAATTACAACAGCTTTCGAGCCGCCAAAAGGTTCGTCGATAATGGCGGTTTTGAAACTCATAGCATAAGATAGCCTTAATGCTTCCTCTATTGCTTTGTCTTCTGACACCATTGCCAATCTAGTGCCGCCTGTGCTCGGCCCAAGCGTTGTGTCGTGAATTGCCAAAACAATTTTCATTCCTGATTTTTTATCAAAACCAAAAATTAATTTTTCGTGATTATTAACCGATAAAGCCTCAAATATATTTGATGATATTTTAGGCTCAATATAACAATGATTTTTCATATATTTTAAAATTATATAATAAAAAACTTCTCGTCTCTATGGCGTAAATAAATTACGCAACAGGGACGAGAAGTGTTCTCGCGGTACCACCCCGATTCCCGCCAATTTTGGCGAGCGCTTTCATCGACTCCTCAAAAATTTTAACTTTTGATTCAGCGATTATCCTATGATTACGGAGGAAGCCGGGCCTGCACTAACGCACAGACCATCTCATCGGGCCCAACCCCCAGTTTTCACCAGGGACCCGAGTCAAAGATTTTATGGTTTTCAATGATATAATGTATCTTATCAGATTATAAAACCTTGTCAAGCCCTTGACATATTTTTATATAATGCTAATATAGGGTATCGGACAACGCCATTTTCCCTAACAAAAAGGAGAATCATATGGCAGACGCTGTCCAAACGCACGTTCACATCGTAACTTGCCCAAGATGCGGCAAGAAGGCTCCCGAGTTCAACGAGCAGGGAAAGCACAACTTCTGCCCTGCATCGGAGGGCACCAAGATTATCAATCTTTGCATGGAGTGCAAGATGAAGGATGTCGCGAACTCGTGGGGGTGGTCGGCGGACTCGGCATGATCCGCTTTCGCAACGCTCTGCGCAATGAGGGGCAATTATGGGAAACCATAATCCGCTCCTCTT
>PFAS01000007.1 GCA_002778635.1 Candidatus Falkowbacteria bacterium CG10_big_fil_rev_8_21_14_0_10_43_11
CTAACCGTTAGCGTTGAAGGCGTAAAATAGTTTGGAGTTTTAATAACCGTAATCGTCCAGCTCGCCTGTTTCGCATTACCCGCAATAATTTTCACATCCGCTTCATTGTCCGGCTGGGGAAAAATAGAACTAACCTGCGGCGGCGTTAAATCCAGGCGCGTAGAAACCTGAAACTTCCACTGGTAATAATCCGCTACGCCCAACTTAACGGCATCGCCGTTTGATTTTTTTAACTTGCCGCCGAACAAACGCACGCCGTACCATTGCTCCTGATTTTGGTTGCCCAAAAATTTGTCCGGCCGGAAAACAAAAGTTTTATTATCTTTGGATTCTACTTTCGCCGATATAATTTTAGCAGCGACTTTGGCATCATCAGCATCTTCGCGCGACTCTGCTCCGTTGGCGGTAGAAAAAATAGAAATATTTTCAGTTTTAAGGACTGTCTTCCCATCGCAGTTAGCAGCGCCGCAAACGGTCTTTGGGTCTAAAACTTCCTTAAAAGTAATAATAATCATCGTATTGCGCGGCACATCGATTTGCCCGCGGGCGGGATAATGGCTCTCAATAATGCCGTCTCCGAGCGCGCCGACGCCGACATCGTAAGCGGTTCCCGGCCTCGTGCCGCCGCCGCCTTCTCCGCCCCAAAGCGCTTTTAAAATAAAATTTACGATGCCGAAAGAAGACAAAATAATGACTAAGCCAATCGCCGCGTTTTTAAAAATCGCCTTGGCTTTTTCAATTTTACCCGGGTCGCCCTCGCTCGTCATCCACAGCCAGCCGCCGTAAATAATCAAACCCAACAAAATTATGCCCAAAAAAGACAAAGCGATGTTGATCAGGCGAAAAATAAATACCCTAATGTCCGTTTCCGGCAAATAAACTTGGCCGGCTAAATTATCCAGGCCGGCGTTGTTAGCCAGGCCGCTTGTCTCCTGCGCTTGCGCCATTGGTGTACTGAACAAACCGCCTAAAACAATAAAAAAAGCAGCCGTCGCGAAAAACATTCGCAGACCAAAAACTGCTTTTTTTAAGCACTCCTTGTGATTAAATTTTAGCATGGGAATCAATACGGATATTAGATATTAGGATATTAGGATACTCGCAACGCACAGAAAAACACTGAATGTAAATAAATTTTCTTGCTCTCGTAGCGTAATATCCTAATATCCAATATCTTAATATCTTCTTGTTTTCTTATTCACACGTTTGGTAAGCAACGAACGCGTAAAATCGCCGAGAATTACCAGCGCCGCCTTGGTTCTTCTTCCAGTTTGCCGATTTTGCGCAGGTACTCGCGCTTGCGGCGGTATTTTAAGGCAACGAGCGCGCTTTTGCGCTTGGCCGAATCGCTTTTTTCCGGTTTAATGAAACGCCGTTCTTTCGCTTCCAGAATTTTGCCGGAAAACTGCACCCGCTTCAAAAAACGCCGGTACATCCCGTCAAACGACTCTCCTTTTTTTCTTTTTACTTCCACCATAATGACACCTCCGATCTAAATAAAATAATCCAAATTTACAAATTAACATTCAAATGCTCCAAATATGAATTATTCAAATTACTTTTTATTTTGGTAATAAAAACTATTCAAAACTCTTTTTGGCGCTAAACGCTTTTGTCTAAAATTTACTAAAATCCCTAATTCTAAATTTAAAGTTATTAAATATCTTTTAACTTGATAATAGTCTTCTTTAGTAATATAATCTTTAGTTTTAAATTCAATAATGATTTTATCTTCAATAATGAAATCTATAACGCACCGCACATCGTCAGTGCCATATTGATGATCAATGAATCAATATTCACGAATATATTTTATATTATTTAATTGTAATAATTTTTCAAAATAATCACCGCATTATTTTTCATTTCGGAAAGACCCCAAATCACGGTGCGTTTGAAAAAGAAGACCAACGATTTTATATGATAGTTCTTTATGCACACACTTATCACTTTCCATATCTCGTTTGGATGTAATTTATTTGGGGAATTTGGATAAAATTTGTAGATTTGAATTATATTATTTACTTTAGTCTCTTATCCAGTTCCTCGTACACTTTCTTAAAATCAAACACTTCCTGCATGCCGGATTCCATGTCGCGGATCAAAATAGTGCCATCCATCATTTCTTTCTGGCCCAAGATCAAAGTTAATTTGACGGCTAATTTATTCGCGAGTTCCAGTTGCGCTTTTAAATTATCTTTGACGAAATTCTGCGCCGCCTTGTAGCCGCGCCGCCGCAGCTCTTCAAAAAAATTCATCGCTTTGCGCTTGGACGCTTCGCCTAATTGCGCCACGAAAATATTCGGCTGATTCGCATCAACGAGGGGAATGTTTTTTTCTTTGATTTTTAAAATCATCCGCTCCGCGCCTATGCCCCAGCCGCAAGCCGGCGTCGGCCGTCCGCCCATATATTCCACCAAATAATCATAACGCCCGCCGCCGCCGAGCGCGTCTTGCCGGCCCTGTTCGCTGTCTTCGGACCAAAACTCAAACACCGTGCGGTTGTAATAATCCAGGCCGCGGACAAGAAAAGGATTTAATGTATAAACGACGTTCAGTTCGTCCAGATACTCCAGCACTTTGACGAAGTGGTCGCGGCACTCTTCGCAGAGGTGGTCAATGATTTGCGGCGCCGCCGCCCGCGCGTTAACGCACGATTCTTCCTTGCAGTCCAGCAAGCGCAAGGGATTTTTAATTAAACGCTTCTTGCAGTCCGGGCATAATTTATTGCGCACTGGCCGCTGTTTGTAATATTCAATTAATTTTTTAACATACTCCGGACGGCAATTCGGACAGCCGATGCTGTTGATTTGCACCTGCGCGTCAATTTGCAATTCTTTAAACAAATTATAGCCGATTAAAATAATCTGGGCGTCCGCGACCGCGCCCGCCTCTCCGAATATTTCCAAATCGATTTGGCTGAATTGCCGGTAACGGCCGGCTTGCGGCTTTTCCCGACGAAACAAGTTGCCAATCCAGTAAAGTTTTACCGGCTGCATCGGCAGGCTGAACATGCCGTGTTCAATGTAGGAACGCACGAGTCCGGGAGTGGCTTCCGGCCGCAGAGCCACGCGCTCGTTGTCCCGGTCAATAAAAGTATACATCTCTTTGGAAACAATATCGGTTTGTTTGCCGGTAGACCGCTCGTATAAAGCCACATTTTCCAATACCGGAGTTTCCGTCCGCAAAAAGCCGTAATATTTTATCATGCTTTCCGCTTTATTTAAAACTAAATCCCAATAACGGTATTCGTCCGGCAAAATATCGCGAATGCCGCGCAAACGAGGAATCATTTTGTTCTCATTTGGCTTTTTATTTTTTGCCTCCTCGTTTTTTTGTCTTTCCGTTTTTGTTTTTGGTTTTCGGCCCATAGTATAGTAGGATAAGATTATACGGATCTAATATTACTATTGATTCTTTAATACGAATACTTCTTACGCACTTAGTTGCCCCTGCAACTATGCGAATGCCGCGAATGCAGAAAAAAGTTTAATAGCAGAATTCGTGGCATTCGTATTCATCTAAGGTTGTTATAAATCCGTAGGAAGAATTCGTGTTAATGGTTCGCAAATGTTTTAAATCCAAATTAATTATTTGAACATTTTAATTTATAAGACTGTATTCCGGCAAGGCGAATGTCCCGACCCGACTGAAAGGCCAGCCGCGGAAAAGCACGCGCCCGACGACAAAACTTCGCTTGACCGGACCAAAACTGCGCGAATCTTTGCTGTAATTGCGGTTGTCCCCTAATACGAAATATTCATCCGCTCCCAATTCTTTTATGCCGTCAACGCTGGTTAAGGTTTCCGTGCCTGGCTCCAAATAACTTTCATCCAATTTAACCCGCCGGTTGGCGTCTTTGGTATAAACATAAATTTGCCCGTCTTTTATTTCCACTTTCTCCCGCGGCAGTCCTATAATCCGCTTAATAAAATATTGGCTGGGGTCGTTGGGATATTTAAAAACCACTATTTCTCCCCTCTCCGGCTCGCGAAAACGATAGGTTATCTCGTCAATAATCAAATACTCGTGGTCGTAAAAGCTCGGCTCCATTGACGCGCCTTTGACGTAAAACGGCTGAATTAAAAAATAGCGCACTGGAATTATAATGGCAAGCGAAATTATCACTACCTTCACTACTTCAAACGCAAAGATAAAAAAATTGCGCATAATGCTTATCCACTTTTAAAGTTAAATTAAATTTATTATAGCATAATCAGGCGGCAGAAAGCAAGGGGATGAAAACCGTTAGATTATTGCTTAACAATTTATCTTTTACTTTTCCTCAAACTTATACTATACTTACAAAAAGACGATCGGTCTTGAATTTTTTTGTTTAAAAAGTTATGAACGACATTGACCTGTTGGAAATAGAGCGGGAAAATAAAACCAACGCTTATCTTGGCGACGGCGAAAACCGCCGTCACTCAAGCAAAAAATCAGCAACCAAGCAATTGCTGAAAATTTTAGTTTATTTGACCGGCATATCTTTGGTGGTGCTTTTCGCCTTTACGAGCCGCGTGTTAATGTCGGAAGATAATAGCATTGGCTCCGTTTTTTCCCTTTTCAGCCAAATTAAACATTTGGCTCAAACCTCCGACAATTTGTTGAAAGGCGAGGAAAGCGGCCGCATTAATGTTTTGCTTTTGGGCATGGCGGGCAAAAACCACGACGGCGCCTATCTGACTGACACGATTATGCTCGCGAGCGTTGCCTCCGCGACCGGCGAATTGGCGCTTATTTCCATTCCCCGAGACTTGGTAATACCAATGGAAGGCTACGGCTTCCGCAAAGTGAACAACGTCAACGCGTTCGCGGAAAGCAAAGAGCTGGGAAGCGGCGGACTGGCCGTCAGCCAGGCCTTGAGCCGGGTATTGGATATGCCGATTGATTATTATCTGCGCGCTGATTTTGAAGGATTCGTAAAAATTATTGACGAATTGGGCGGAATTGAAGTGGAAGTGGCTAACGCCCTTGACGACCGGCGCTATCCGGTGGAGGGAAAAGAAGAAGACCCAAATTACGACAGCCGCTTTGAGTATTTGCGCATTGAAGCCGGCAAACAAAAAATGGACGGCGAGCTGGCGCTGAAATTCGTGCGCTCGCGGCACGCCGGCGGCGTGGAAGGAACCGACTTCGCGCGCAACCGGCGCCAGCAGCTGGTATTGGAAGCGGTAAAAAATAAAACGCTTAATCTGCGCATACTTTTTAAACCGCGCCTGATAAATAACATTTTGGAAACGTTGCGCGAACACATCGCCACTAATTTTCAAGTATGGGAAATGGTAAAATTATGGGGCATAATTAAAGACACGAACTCCGATAAAATAACCGCTAAAGTGCTGGATAATTCCAGCGGCGGACTGCTAGTGGACGCGGCTGGATCCGACGGCGCGTATATTTTGCAGCCGCGCTCCGGCGATTACGCCGAAATCCAATACTTGGCAAAAAATATTTTTTCCAACGCTCCGGCGGAACAAAAAAACGAAATCAAACGAGAGTACGCCAAACTGGAAATCCAAAACGGCACTTGGGCCAACGGCTTGGGCCAGCGGACCGCGACGGATTTGGAAAAATTCGGCTTTGAAGTAGTCGGCATCCATAACGCGAGCAAGAAAAATTACGAAGAGTCTTTGATTTTTGACTTAAGCTACGGCGAAAAAATGAAATCGCTTGCTTTGTTAAAAGAAAAAACCGGCGCGCGCGTTAATCTGGGCATGCCGGACTGGCTGATGGCCGAATTAAAAGAGCGCAATGCGAGCAAAACTGATTTAACTCAGCCGGATTTTATTTTGATAATCGGCCGCGACGCGGACAAGACGCAAAGCGGAACGGAGAATACGGAAAAATAGTTACTACATTGTTAACCCCTCCGTCCCGAGCAACTCGGGACACCTCCCCTTAGCAAGGGGAGGAATAATGCGGCATTTATTCTCCCCCTTTATAAGGGGGAGTTAGAGGGGGTCGGAGTGAGGAATGCCGAAGGCAAAGGGGTTTGGGGGTTAGGGGAGGCAGCAATTTAACAATTTGAATTTAAAAAACAAAAATATCATGCAAAACAATAATATCCAACTAATCTCTTCGTCCCTGCCCAAAGTCGTTTTATTCGGCCGGACCAATGTCGGCAAATCAACGCTGTTCAATAAATTAACCGGCACCGAGCATGCCTTGGTTTCCGCGCGCGCCGGCACCACGCGTGACTGCAATGTCGACGCCGTTAATTGGCAAGGAAAAGAATTCCAATTGATTGATACGGGCGGCATAATTAATCCGAAATTTTTAGCCGGCAAGCGTAAAATAAAAGAGTTAAAAATTGATCAGGAAAATATTGATGATTTGGTCCAGTTGCAGGTAAAAAAATATTTGCGCGGCGCGGACTTGATTTTATTCGTGGTTGACGGCCGCGCCGGGCTTTTGGAACAAGACAAAGTGATGGCGCTTTTATTAAAACGCTTGATCAACGGCCAGCCAATAATATTAGTCGCCAATAAAGCCGATTCGCCGGCGCAACGAGGCGACATCGCTTCTTTTTATCGCCTGTCTTTAGGCGAACCAATGCCGGTTTCAGCCGCTAACGGTTCGGGGACGGGAGATTTGCTGGATAAGATAACGGAAATTTTAAAATGCCCGTCTCGCCGGAGCGCAGCCGAGGCGGACAAAACGCAAAATGAGAATTGCGAGAAACAAAGTGATTTAGACTCAAATCTTAAATCTAAAATCTTAAATCTAAAATCTATCAAGGTTGCGATCGTCGGCCGGCCTAATGTCGGAAAATCAACGCTGTTGAACGCGATCATCGGCGAAAATAAATTCATCGTCAGCGCCGAACCGCATACCACGCGCGAGCCAAACGACGTCAAAGTCAATTACGGCGGGCAAGTTATCACCTTTATGGACACGGCGGGAATTATCAAAGCCAAATCCAAAAAAATAAAAGACGAACTGGTAAAAAAAGGCGTAGCTAAAAGCAAGGCGGTCATTAAATTTGCCGACATCGCCTTGCTCGTGATTGATGTCGCGGATGACGCGAGCCATCAGGAAACTAAACTCGTGGAAGAAATCTTAACCAACAAAACCAATTTGATAATCGTCGCGAACAAATGGGATAAATTGCCTGAACATGACGCTAAAAAATTTACCGGGCAATTGCGCGCCAAACTGCCTTTTGTCGCTTGGGCGCCGATAATCTTTCTTTCGGCGAAAAATAAAACGAAAATCAGCCAATTGCTGGATTTAATCTTGGAATCCGTCCGCGCGCGGCATGCGCAAATTCCGGCCGACGCTTTGGAGCCGTTTCTGCAAAGCGCGGTTCGGCACGCGGCGCCGCTCGCGAACCAAAAAGCGCGCGGCATTTTCAAACGCCGCATCCCGCGACCCGGGCTGACTAATCTAATTCAGACCGGCGTGAATCCGCCGGAATTTGATCTGCGCGTCAAATCCAAAAGCGGGTTGAAAGACACCTATGTAACTTACCTGGAAAATCGCCTGCGCGAAGAATTTAAGCTGATTGGAACGACGGTGAAAATATACATTAAAAATTAATTTTCAATTTTCAATCCAGAGAACTCGGGACAATTTTTTAATTTTAAAATTGTTTAAAAATTAGAAATTAGAAATTTTATATGTTATTCATCATCGGTCTCGGTAATCCGGGCGTAAAATATCAAAACACCCGCCACAATATCGGCTTTACGGTCATTGACGCTTTGGCCGAAAAGTTTGATTTAAAGTGGAAACCGAATAAAAAATTCAACGCCGATGTCGCGAACGGCAAAAATTTAGCGTTAATAAAACCGCAAACCTTTATGAACGACTCGGGGCAAGCGGCGCGCGCGATTTTGGCTTATTATAAAATTTTGCCGAAAAAATTAGGGTTATTTTTAATTAAAAAAGCCGATTTGTCCAATCAGCTTATCGTTATCCACGACGATTTGGATTTGCCGCTCGGCGCTTTTAAAATCCAAAGCAATCGTTCCGCCGCCGGCCACCGCGGCGTCCAATCAATCGTCAACGCTCTTAAAACGCAAAATTTCACGCGCGTACGCGTGGGCACCGCGAACGAACTGTTGCGCGTTAAGATCCCGCCGGAGAAATTCGTATTGGAGCAATTTTCGCGGGAAGAAAAAAACAAATTACAAGAATTAATTCCTAAAATAATTAAAGACGTTTTAAAATAATTTAGATTTAAAAAAAGCCCATAATATTCTTATGGACTGCCGCGAGGTTACCGTGCATTTCCCTACTTACCGGCAAGGGACAAAACGGACGCAAATGGTCAAGGAGGAGAACCACTTATCGTCCCTAAGCCCTTTGGCAAGTAGGAAGATGAACGGTAACGAATAATTTTCAATTTCTAATTTTTAATCTTAACTAAACTAAATATTAGAAATTAGGAATTAGAAATTTCCCATGGTATTTTATCTTATCATTCTCTTTTTTTTATGTCAACCTGCCCGAATACAGCTAATAACGGCGATTTGCCTTACTGGGCGGCTTTGTCCACTTTCTCCAAATTCGGCCCAAAGCGCTTTAACCTTTTAAGCCGATATTTTCCTGACATGCGAACGGCTTGGGAGGCGAGCGCGGGCGAATTGCTCGCCGCCGGAATTAACGAACGGGCCGCCAACGAATTTATCGCCCACCGGCAAAATACGGACCCGGGCGAATTAATGGAAAGACTGGACAAAGAAAAAATAAACATTTTAATTCTTACTGACGGCCGCTACCCAAAACTGTTAAAAGAAATTTTTGACGCCCCTCCGGTTCTGTATTATCGAGGCGAGTTGCCGGATAATTTGAATTTTTGCCTCGCCGTAGTCGGCTCGCGCAAATACACCAGCTACGGCCAGCAAACCGCGCAAAGTTTAGTAAGCCAGCTCGCGCAAGCGGGCCTGGTAATAGTCAGCGGACTCGCGATCGGCATTGACGCGCTGGCGCATTCGGCCTGCCTGCAAGCTAACGGCAAAACAATCGCGGTATTGGGCGCGGGGCTTGACCGCCAAAACATTTATCCGGCAACCAACCGCTATTTGGCGGAAAAAATTTTGGCGCGCGGCGGCCTGCTTTTGTCCGAATACGCTCCCGGCACGCCGCCGCTTGAATTCCACTTTCCCCAGCGCAACCGCATTATTTCCGGCATTTCTTTGGGAACGCTCGTGATTGAAGCGGCCGTTTCCTCCGGCGCGCTGATTACGGCGCAAAGCGCGCTGGAACAAAACCGCGAAGTGTTCGCCGTACCCGGATCCGTTTTTAACCCTAATTCCGCCGGCACCAATAATTTGATTAAAACCGGCGCCAAAGCCGTAACTTGCGCATCGGAAATTATTGAAACGCTTTCGCTGGAAAATATCGCAAGCTTCGTCCAAAACCAAAAAGCGATTCCCGCGACGCCCGCCGAACAACGATTAATTTCCGTTTTAAACCATGAGCCCACGCACATTAACGCCCTGACTCGGCTCGCCAAACTTGACACCGCGAGCATAAATGCTACTTTATTAACTATGGAACTGAAGGGATATGTTCGTAACCTCGGTGGAGGGAATTATGTCCTTGCATAATTTCTAATGACGAATTTCTAATTTCTAATCAAATCCCAATGATCTAACAGCCAACGTCTAATTTAATTATTTTAAGACATTAGGATTTAATCATTGATTAGTAATTAGAAATTAGTAATTAGAAATTTAAAATATGAATTTAGTAATCGTGGAATCGCCAACCAAAGCCAAAACCATTCAAAAATTTTTAGGCAAAGATTATAAAGTTGAATCTTCATTCGGCCATATTATGGATCTGCCGCAAAAAGAATTGGGCGTTGACGTTAACGACAACTACGAACCGACTTATGTCGTTTCTCCTAAAGCGTCAAAAACGGTAAAACATTTAAAAGAACTGGCGGGCAAAGCGGACGGCGTGATACTCGCAACCGACGAAGACCGCGAAGGCGAGGCGATTTCCTGGCATCTGTCGCGCGCCCTGAAATTAAAACCGGCGGAGATAAAACGGATTGCTTTCCATGAAATTACTAAACAGGCGATTGAAGAAGCGCTAAAAAATCCGCGGGCGCTGGATATGAATTTAGTGGACGCCCAGCAGGCGCGCCGCGTTTTGGACCGGCTGGTCGGCTACAAACTTTCGCCGCTCTTATGGGTAAAAGTCGCTAAAGGCCTTTCCGCCGGCCGCGTGCAGTCGGTCGCCGTTCGTTTAATCGTGGAGCGCGAACGCGAAATAAAAGCGTTTAAGATAGAAGAATATTGGAGCGTTGAAGCGCTGCTAAAAACGGCCGCGAATGAAAAATTAAGCGCCAATTTAATCGCGATTAACGGCGAAACTTTTGGCAAATTAGAGATAAAAAATAAAGAGCAAGCGGAAGAAATCAAACAAAATTTGGTCAAAGCGGCTTTCAGCGCGGCTGAAGTCAATAAAAAACAAACGGTCAAAAATCCTCTGCCTCCTTTTACCACCGCCACGCTGCAGCAAACCGCGAACGCGCGCCTTGGCTTTAGCGCCAAACAAACGATGATGCTCGCGCAGCAGCTTTACGAGCACGGCTTCATCACTTACATGCGCACCGATTCGGTTAATTTGTCCGAACAATTCGTTGCCGCCGCGCGCGGCTACATTACCGATACTTTTGGCGTTAAATATTTGCCGGCTAAAACGCGCGCTTACAAATCAAAAACAAAAAACGCGCAGGAAGCGCATGAAGCGATTCGGCCGACTGATGCCGCTAAACTCGCGGAAAATTTGCCGGCGAATTTTGACGCGCGGCAAAAAAAATTATACCAGCTTATTTGGCAGCGCTCGCTCGCGTCCCAGGCGGCGCCGGCGATTTTGGACAATACCGCGATTGAGATTCGAGCTCGCGCCCCAAGGGGTTCAACCCCTCCGGCTAAAGGGGTTGAACCCCTTAATTATGACCTGCGCGCGAACGGCCAAACTATAGTTTTCCCCGGCTACTTGAAAATTTATCCGCAAAACGCGAAGGAAAATCTCCTGCCGAGTGTGACCGCAAAAGAAAAATTAAATATGGAAGAAATCATCGCCGCCCAGCACTTTACTGAGCCGCCGGCGCGCTATTCGGACGCGACGCTCGTGAAAACTATGGAAAAATACGGCATCGGCCGACCGTCCACTTACGCGCCGACCATTTCCACCGTTATTGACCGCAATTACGCGGAGCGCGACCAAAACAAAAAATTGGCGCCGACCGAAATCGCTTTTGTCGTCATTGACTTATTAGTCAAGCATTTTCACGAAATCGTTGATTACCGGTTCACCGCCGAAATGGAAGAAAACTTGGACGACATCGCGCGCGGCGGCAAAGAATGGCAAAAAATCATTGATGACTTTTACGGTCCTTTTGAAAAAAATCTAGAAAAAAAACACAAGGAACTTTCAAAAAAAGCGCTGACGGAAGAAAAAACCGATGAAACGTGCGAGAAATGCGGCTCGCCGATGGTGATAAAAATGGGGCGTTTCGGCAAATTTTTGGCCTGCACCAATTATCCCAAATGCAAAAACACTAAAAATTTAAATAACGGCGACAAAGACCATGACGGGCAGAAAGACAGCGTGGAATTGACGGAGTTTGCCAAAAAATACGAGGGGAAAGTTTGCGAAAAATGCGGCTCGCCGCTTGTTGCCAAAGTGAGCAAGTACGGACCGTTTATGGCTTGCTCCAATTATCCCAAATGCAAATTTATTCTGAACACTAACGGCACCGGCGTTAAATGTCCTGAATGTGAGCAAGGTGAAATTACCAAAAAACGCAGCCGCCGCGGATTTTTTTACGGCTGTTCCAGTTATCCCAAATGCAAATTTACCCTTTGGGGAAAACCGACCGGCGCTAAATGCCCTAAGTGCGGCGCGCTGATGATAGAAAGCAAAGAAGAGGTGAAGTGCTCGAACAAGGAATGCGTCTAACATAAATGTCAAATTCTTAATGTCAAATGTCAAATTAAATCGCAATGACTAAACGACAAAATTTATCATTAGACATTTGAGCATTAGTCATTGATTTGTTATTTGAAATTTGTCATTTTTATCTTATATGCCCCTCAATCTCGCCCAACTCCTCGCCCAAATCAAACAAAACAACCCTAAAGCCGACACGACCCTGGTGGAATTGGCGTACGAATACGCGGCCCAAGCGCATGCCGGGCAAACGCGCCGCTCCGGGGAGCCGTACATTCAGCACCCGTTGCGCACCGCCCTAACTCTTGCTCAAATCCGGGCGGAAAACGACGTGGTAATTGCCGGCCTTTTGCATGACGTGCCGGAAGACACCGGACGGCCGCTGGCGGAAATTGAAAAACAGTTCGGCAAAAAAATCGCCGCTTTGGTTGAGGGCATCACCAAATTAAGCAAGGTCAAATACCGCGGCATTGAGCGCCATACCGAGAGCTTAAAAAAAATGTTTATCGCGATGGCGGCCGACATCCGCGTCATTTTGATCCGCTTTGCCGACCGCCTACATAATTTGGAAACTCTGGACGCTTTGCCGGAAAATAAACGCCTGCGCATCGCGCAGGAAACAATGGAAATTTATGTGCCCATCGCCGGGCTTCTCGGCATCTGGCATTTTAAAAATAAAATGGAGGACATTTGTTTCCGCTACCTGCACCCGGAAGAATACAAAAAACTGCAATACCGCTACGAAGTGGAACAGCGGATGGAAAACCAGGCCTTTATCAAAAAAACTGAAGAAATTTTAGTGCCCAAATTAAAAGAAGCCGATTTGCGGTTTGAAATCCAGGGGCGCTTTAAAAGCCTGTACAGTATTTTCCAAAAAATGCAAAAAAAAGAACGTAAGTTTTCGGAAATTTACGACGTCTTCGCCCTGCGCGTTATCGTGGAGACGGTCGCGGACTGCTACAAAACAATCGGGGTGATCCACTCGCTCTGGAAGCCAAAACCCAATCGCTTTAAAGACTACATTGCCGTTCCCAAATCCAACGGCTACCAAGCCCTGCATACGGCGGTCTTCGGCCCGAACGGCAAAGTGACTGAGTTTCAGGTGGCGACGCGGAAAATGTACGAGAAATCGCTCTATGGCATCGCCGCGCATTGGTATTACAAAAGCAATAAAAAATATCTTAGCAAACAGCCGAAATGGGTGCGCGATATTTTGGAATTAATGCGCCAGGCAAAAAACAGCGAGGAGTTCGTTAACGTCGCCAAAATTGACGTGTTCCAAAACCGCATTTTTGTCTTTACTCCCAAAGGCGACGTGATTGACCTGCCGGAAAGATCAACGCCGATTGATTTTGCTTATGCCGTGCACTCCGATATCGGCCATCACTGCGTGGGCGCGATGATTAACGAAAAAATCGGTAAACTTGACACTCCCCTAAAAAGCGGGGATACGGTGGAAATAATTACTGAAAAAAACAAAAAACCCAGCCGCGACTGGTTAAAAATAGCCAAAACCGCCCGAGCGCGGGAAAAAATAAGGCAATCGCTCAAAACAAACGGCGGGTTTATGAAGTTTATTAAGTGGAAATAAATTAGTCAAAAGTCCATAAAGTCCATAAAGTCAGCGACTTTATGGACTTTTGACTTTATGGACTTTATGGACTATTCGCGAAGTATTTTACTGACTATCTCCACCATCTCGTCGTAACTAAAAAAATCAATTAAAATCTTGCCTTTGTAGCCAGACCGCTGGATGGAAACTCTTGTGCCCAGATACTGGCGCAATTTTTTTTGCAATTCTTCGTCCTGGGGGTAAATTTTCAGCCGCGCTTCTTTGGTGCCGCCGACTTTCTGGATTTCCACCCGCATCCGGTTAATGGATAGCCCTCGCTCCACCACGCGCTTGTACATATCCAGCTGTTGTTCAACGGTTGGCAAACCGACTATTATTTTAGCATGCGCGCCGGAAAGCCGGCCTTCGCGCAGAGCGTCTTTTATTTCTTCCGGCAATTGCAAGAGCCGGATGGTGTTGGAAATGGCGGAGCGCGATTTGCCCAAACGGCGCGCCGCGTCGTCGTGCGTCAATTCAAACTCCCGCAGATATTTTTCATAAGCTAACGCGAGTTCCATCGGGTTTAAGTCTTCGCGCATGATGTTTTCTATCAGCGCGAGTTCCAGCTTTTGTTGCTCGCTTGCCTCCCGAATTATCGCCGGCACCGTATTAAGCCCGGCGCGTTTTGCCGCGCGCAAACGACGTTCGCCCATTACCAACTCATAGCGCCCGTCTTCTTTCGCGGTAACGACCAGCGGCTGTAAAATCCCCTGCTCTTTAATGGAATTTGCCAGTTCGTCCAAAGATTCGTTGTCAAACTGCGCCCGCGGCTGCATGGGGTTAGCGCTGATTAAATAAATCGGGATATATTCCAACCGTTCGCCGCGTTTGGTAATTACCGGCTCGTTTCCAGTCGGCCGCACCGGCACGAGCACGCCTTCGTCCAAAATTTGTTCGCCGTTTTCCGTAATATCGTTTTGCGGCGCGCTTTTGGGAGGAATTAACGAACTTAAGCCGCGGCCAAGACTTGATGATTGTTTGATATTAACCATAATTTTACAATTATTTAACAATAATTTTTTTAATTTCAAATGACAAATTCCAAATGTCAAATCAATGTTAAATTCCTTAATGTCTAATTATTGATATTTCGTCATTGGTTATTGGGATTTGATTTGACATTTGACATTAGAAATTTGACATTAAAAATATATTTCTCTGGATTACCGCCTTCGTGGGAATGACATACAAAAATACTAAATACTATTTTTCAAGATCAATGACTTCCCTCGCCAACTTTTCATACGCCCTTCCTCCGCGCGAATACGGGTCGTAATGCAGAATGGAGCGGCCAAACGACGGCGCTTCGGCGAGCTTGACCGAACGCGGAATAACGGTGCGGAAAACTTTGTTGGGAAAATATTGGTACAATTCGTTCATTACTTCGCGCGACAGCCGGTTGCGCGCATCGTACATCGTAATCACCGCGCCCATAATTCCCAAGGACGGCTTTAAGCCGTTCTGCACCAAGCTGATGGTATGCAATAAATGCCCCAAGCCCTCCAGCGCGAAATATTCGGACTGAATCGGAATTAAAATTTCATCGGCCGCGACCAATCCGTTGACGGTCAAAAGTCCGAGAGAGGGCGGCGAATCAACGATAATGTAATCGTATTCGTCGCGGATGGAATGCAATACTTGCTCCAAACGGAATTCGCGGGACGGCAAATTAACCAGTTCAATGCCCGCGCCGGCAAGTGAAATCGTGGCGGGCGCCACTTTATAATTTTCCTGCACCGTATGCTGAATTGTTTGGTGCAACGGCACGGCACCGATAATCGCTTCGTACACTCCGCGCGGCAGTTCCTGATGTTTTATGCCTAAGCCGCTCGTCGCGTTCGCCTGCGGGTCAATGTCAACTAAAAGCACGCGCTTACCTAACTGCGCCAAATAAGCGCCGAGGTTAATCGCGGTCGTTGTTTTGCCCACTCCGCCTTTTTGGTTAATGATGGAGATTATTTTGGACACAAAATAGCATTTAGTATGAGGTATTTGGTATTTGGTATTTGGTATTTTAAATTCAAACTATTTTAAATTATTTCAAATTATTTCCTACCCAACCGTTACCGCCATTTTTACATTCTGTATTTTTTAATACTAAATACAAAATACTAAATACTTTATACTGTCTTTTATTATACAACATCTCTCCCTCCTTTGACAACCTTCATTTTCTGCGATAAAATAAATAAAAATTTGCCCGAGTGGTGGAATTGGCAGACGCGCTGGACTCAAAATCCAGTGGTAGCAATACCGTGAGAGTTCGAGTCTCTCCTCGGGCACTAACTTAGTCAAAAGTCCATAAAGTTATTGATTAAAAACTTTCCTTTGACTTTATATACTTTTGACTTTAAGGACTTTATAGACTCTTTATGTTTTTAACTATCCACGCTACTTCAGCCATCGTCATCGGCCAAGCTATAACTAACCCCATCGGGGCTTTTTTGGCCGGCTTAGCTTCGCATTATGTTTTGGACGCCATTCCGCACGGCGATGAAAAAAAATTAGACGGACTGTCGCTTGCGAACATGAGCTGGATCGCCACCCTTGACCAAACGATTCTATTGGTTAATTTTTTGTTGCTGTTTCATTACAAGCCGCACTTGCTGTTAACATCCGCGGTAATTGCCGCCGTTTCCGGCGCGATGTTGCCTGATTGGCTCACGGCCGCGCACCGCTTAAGCGAAGAATTAGACAATAAATTTACGCGCGTCTTGCACCGGCTTTTAGACTCGCTGCAAAACCTCCATCATTATCTGCACTGCCGCCTTATTCCTTACGAAATTCCGTTCTCGCTTGGGCTGGCGTTACAGTTAGTATTTTTAGTTGGGCTGTGGGTGATAATATAAATTAAAGTAAAAACAAAAAGCGTCCCGTGATTGGGAGCTTTTTTTTAATTTTCAATCCCGAGAACTCGGGATTGAGAATTGAAAATTTTTACTGTCCCACTCCTTCCACTGGTGCTGTTACGGGTGACGTTACTGTCCCATTATTTTCCACTGGTTCATTTTCCGTTGGCGCTGGCGCTTCCTGCCCCGCGCTTGACTCGCTTGTCTCAACTTCTGGCGCGTTAGCTCCCTCGCTTGCGGCGGCGGGAGAGAGTTGGGGTGATGAGGGCGTTCCCGTCGTTTCTGCCGTTGTCGTTGCCGCCGTTTCGCCCGCGTTTAAATCCGCTACCGCGCTTGGATGCTCTTCAATCCAATTATTATAAACATTCGCCAAATTATCCGCCCCAGAACTTCCGGCGCGTTGAACAATTTGTTCATCCATAAGAGGCGTTTCCAGTTCAACTTTTTTCACCGGTTCGTAGCCGGGGAAAACCGCCGTTGACAAATCCAAAATCTTGCCGATTAAACCGGAGTATTCGGTTACTTGCACTATTTTCGTCAAACCTTTTTCCCGCTCCTCTCTCTGCAGGCGCTTTAACTCTTTGATTCTGGCGCTTGCTTCCTGGCGCAATTGTCCGGCTAAATACAGCCCCAAATCCTGCCGAAAAGGCTTGTCAATTTTGCGCGCTCCCTGCTTTTCCGTGAATTGCCACGCCACGCCCTCACTGCCCGTAGAAACAACCTCACCCTCGCTTCCTGGGAGGGGTGAGGTGAGATCAAAATCAACATAACTGTAATTAACAACATAGCTTTCTTCATCCTCAACGATTCCCGTGATTTTAAAATCCATGTTAAACTTGTCAAAATCCTGCTCCAGCAAAAGCGTATTATCCGTTCCTTCCGCGTAGACTGTTTTCCCGCCAATGGTCGCGTCGCGCACTTCTTCGCTCGCAAAGCTCAAACTGCCGAACGCCAAAACGCACACGACTAAAATAATTAAAAAAGCGTTGTTGTACTGCACGAAATGCCACATACTGGTAGCTGGTATTTGGTATTTAGTATCTGGTATTTTTTTTGAGTTTTCTTGCTTGTTACGATTTCGCAAGTCAACTACGAAGTCGTCGGTTTCGGGTAGTTTGGGCATACTAATAAAATTTTTGTTTAAATTTTACAAAATTTAAACTTCGCGCCTACTTCTAATGTATCACAAATGCGCTGTCTCAACAATTCCCGGTAAAACCTCCTTCTAAACTTGGCACGACGTAAATATTTTTTTAAATCACTTTGAAAAGAATATGCTATTTTTTTAATACTTTTTTTGTCCATAAAACTTCTGCTATCGCTTGATTGATTGCTTGTGTTGTCTTTCCCCCTTTTGCGCTCAAAAAATAACTTCTTATTCCTTGGTCAAATATTTTTTCCCACTCAACATCGTGCCGCACCTGAATCTTAAACACATCCTCTTTAGTAAATTTTTCCAAAAAAATTTTCATTATTTCACTTAGGTTTAAACCTAAATACTCGGCTTTTTTTTGCGCCTGTGTTTTTAGTTCCGTCGGGATACGAAAATTGACTTGAATTGACTGCATACGTTTTATGTTACTGCTTATGCTATACAGTGTATAGCATTTCTAAATTTTTAGCAAGTGGCCGTCAATAATGCCTTATTTTATAATGTTTATTTTGAATGTCGGTCAAAACTTTCAACTGCCATTGCTCCGCATTTTTTCTGACAATACTAACGGTAATATTTTTAGCAATGCTGTCTTGTTTATTTCCCACGTACGCCGGATAAATAATTCCTTTTATCTGCACGCAGAATAATACTGCTCGCTGGTTACCGTCTAAATACGCTTTATAAACTTTTGTGTCCGGTAGCGGCGCACAAATTTCTATCAGCTTCGCGCTGCCGAGAGCGGTATTTTTTAAAAATAAAACAAAACTACGGATAGAAATTCCTAATTTTTCTAATTCTTTTTCAATATATAACGGAATAATCAGTTTCATAAATACATTAGTAATTAGTGTGGTTATTAGTCTAAAATTCGTGTAAATTAGTGACGCTAAAACCTCACTCCCCCTCCTCCATTATAATCCTCCCTCGCCTGTTCCGCCGTCCGCGCGTAATTATTTACCCCATGAAATCCCGAAAACTTGGGATATTTAATTACTTGACAAGCATGCGCCATAGGTGTAACATATAAATACAAATACTCGCAACCCGTACTACGGGATTAAACGAGGTGTCACAGAAAGCGTCCTTGAAAAAGGGCTCTTTTTGTTTTATGATATTTATGTGGATCCGGGCCCGTAGTATATGCAGTTAGTATGCGAGCATTGACACCTCGTGAAGCGGGTGCAAGTCCCGCCGGGTCCACATAAAGGGCATCTCTAATCGGAGATGTTTTTTATTTTGGCGGTTTTTTGGTTTTTGCCATTAGGTATTGCTAAAT
>PFAS01000058.1:0-4168 GCA_002778635.1 Candidatus Falkowbacteria bacterium CG10_big_fil_rev_8_21_14_0_10_43_11
AAAAAATCTTGGCAAATATTATACAATCTGCCTGCCGAGGCGCGAAGCGCCGAGGCAACAAACTCACAATATACAATTTGGCTCGGGGACATGGATTCGAACCATGATTAACGGCTTCAAAGGCCGCTGTCCTACCATTAGACGATCCCCGAATTTTAAAATAGCCCCAAGAAAGGCTATTTTTAAGATACTATAAAATTTCAAAATTAACAATATCTATACTTAAACCTTTTACCAGTAAAAATTTCAGATACGAAATATAAAAAATCCCCTAAAATGCAACGCATCCAGGGGACCAAAGTGGGGCTAAAATGAATTAATTATTTTAATCATTTGTTTCCCTTAGGTAAAATAGGCAAAATAAGTAAAAAAAATGTAGTGGCTGGAAATGAAAAGAACAGTGAAATAACGATTGCTACAACTAACATTGGAACTGTCTTTATCATGGGGAACAGTAAAAGTACCCCCATTAGAAACCAGCAACAAAAGATAATAACTGTCCTTAGCGGGTTGTTGTACAGTAATTCTTTTAATAGCTTTGCATCACTTGCTTTCTCTGCTATAGCGGTTCTCCTTCGTATTTCAGGTATTTACTGCAAATCTTTAATTTGCTTTTCCAGCTCCTTTCTTTTTTCTTCCATAGTTAAAAATATCTGCCCCGTACTTTTTTTCTGTACAAAATATTCACTGGTTTTTGAATCTTTATTTCCCACTAATAATGTTTCTTCAACCCCCTTTCCAGCCAAACGCAGTTGTAGTGATGGCTTATCTAACCCCGTGCCTGCCACATTCTGCTCCGGAATAGCGCTGGCTTCCAGTTTAACGATATTATTTAAAAATCCCTCTACTTTATCTTTGCTTAACCTTAATAAAGTTGGACTTGCGTGCCAATAGGTTTCCCCGCGCTTATCCGGCTTATTCGTTATTTCAATAATTTGCGCCGGATATTGCCAAACGACTGTTTCAATGTCGCCGGCCGTTAAATCTAAAACGGTGTTATCGCGCCAACTTTCAACGTCAAAAGCGCGGACAAAGGTGTCGTGCGCCCGATAGGTACGCTCGTCATTTTCGCGCCCGATGTAAGTACTGGCGTAATCGCTCGCGATTTTACCGATGATAAAATTACCGGCTTCTTTATCGCCCTGAAACAACTTAACGCGCAGGCCGTTTTTGCCTAAATCAAATTTTTCCTGATTATCTTTATTGAACGAAACTATTTCCAGTTCGTCTTTGGTTAATTTCGCGAGCTTTTCGTTAAGAGCGTCGATTACTATTTTTTCCGTCGGCCAATTATTCGGCTCGATTTTCCATTCGTTGTTAATTTTTTTTAACCAATACGCTTTGCCGTCTTTATCCGTTGCTTCAATTTTATCAATTAAATTCATATCCGTCACGGCCAACCAATTGGCTGAATCAGCCGTTTGTTTTTTGGCTTGCCAAGTTTGGTAGGGGCCGGTGTATAAATAAGCACCAAGCGCCAAGATAGCAAGAATAGTTATTAAGATTAAATTTTTTTTGTTGAACATAATAAATATAATCCGAATTAATACAAATTTTTATCCGAATGCCCCGAATTAGATAAAAAAGATTAATAGCAGAATTCGTGGCATTCGTATAGTTGCAGGGACTACTAAATCCATAAAACGCATTCGTATTAAGGGTTTACTAATCATTCAAATCCGCACAACGCTTCTTGAACTTATAGTTCATCCGCGAATTTGCTTTTCCTGCGCCCAAAATATCTAAACAAACCAAAAACCAAAACGACAACCGTGACGCCAAAAATATTGCCGTATTTAAGCGCGCGCTTTTGACTGTCTGAAATTTGCTTTAACGGCCGCTCGCTCACGGCTTTGGACCGAATTTTTATCAAATCAGAGTCAAGCGAAACCGCGTCCACGGTGTTTTGGAAAAAAGTCAAATTATCCGGATAGCGGCGGACAAAGTTGTCTTTGATAAAATTGGCATTGCCGACGACAATAAGGCGAGCGTTTTCGGCTGAACTTAAATGTTGCCCCGTTTCTTTGTCTTTAGGAATGTATTTGTCAAACGCGCTTTTTAATTTGCCGTTGATGCTTACCGCTAAATTATAAACTCCCTTAGCGCCAGCCATGCCAAAATCTCCCTGCGGATTTAGATTGAAATTGTCTTTCATAATCCAAGCTTGTCCGGTAGTTTTGGCTAAAATTGAAATTTTAGCTTCATTTTTTTTGTCGTCAACGGTAATCGGGCTGGACCAGGGAAAAACCAAACTTTGCAATTTCGCGACCGCGGCGTTATTTTGGTCAAGCCCGCCCTCCCCTATTTTCACAAAGAACGGGTACTGAGTGGTAAAAGTGACAAATCCTTGGTTAAACGACGCCATGTCGCTGGAGGCGTCTAACGCAAACGACGGCTCAATTTTGACGCCGTAACCGGCGAATAATTTTTCCAGCGTTCCTTCGTTTTTTACCGCCTGCAAATTTTCGTCCACATTCGCGCCGTTGATTAAAAAAATAACGCTCTTGCCGGACATAATGAATTGATCAATGACGTATTGCGCGCGCTCGCTGAATTTGGCTTTAGGACCGGCAATAATTAAAGTGTCAATGTCTTTGGAAATCTCCTCGCCGTCCGCTAAATCCACCGTTTGGATGGAATAAATTTCCGCCAATTTTTTATCGGCAAAACTGATTTCGGAATCAGCGTTTAATTCGCCGTGGCCGCTCGTTAAAGCAATGCCGGGAAATTTTTCCGCCGTTACTTTTTTCAACGCGCCGGTAAGCTGATATTCTAAATTCTGCGTATCGTTCACGACCGGAATCGCCTGTTGTTTATCGCCGTAAGACACAACGATTGCCAGATAGCCGTTAATCACCTGATATTTGTCGTTTTCCAGCACGTTAAACTGCAACTGCGGCACCCCGAGCATTTGCAATTGCCGCTGTGTTTTCTCACTGTCTTTAGGGTCAATAAATTCCACTCGCAATTTGTTGCCGGCGTAATTTTGGTATTCGGCCAAAATATCTTTTACTTCCTGTTTGACGTTTATAAATTGCGCGGGCAAATTTTCCGAAAAATACGCTTTGACGTTAACTATGTCTTTTAAATCTTTAGCCGTTTTTTTGGAAACATCCGAGATGCTGTAAATTTTCCCTTGCGTTAAATCAATCCGGGTAAAAATCTGGTACGACAAAAAATTCAATACTAAAATAATGCCGACGATAATCGCGATTTGCGTTCCCAAGTTATATTGTTTTTTAAATTTAGTTAAAAATTGCAACATACTATCTTGTAGCCACAAATCAACAAATCCAGCACAAATATTACAAATAGAATTTATTTTATTCGTTGGCGATTTGTTGATTTGTGGCTTATTTATTTTCTCAAAGCCACTATTTCCTTATTCAACCACAAAAAAAGCCAGATAAAACTTAAATAATAAATAATGTCTTTCGTGTCAATCACGCCGCGGGCAACGCCGTTAAAATGCGTGCCCAAGCCCAAAAACTGCAACAAAGGCGCAATAAATCGCGGCGCGGTCATGGTGATAAATTCGTCGCCGATGAAAAAGAAAATGAAACAGGCGGCAATCGCGGCGATAAAAGCGATGATTTGATTTTTAGTCAAAGCGGAAACAAACAAGCCGAGCGCGAGATACGCCGCACCCATAAAAATCGCTCCTATATAACTCCCAATAATCGGCCCGAAATCGGCATTGCCTAAATACGAAACGGTAATTGGCAAGGAAGCCGTTAAAACCAAAGCGGCGGCCAAAAACGCGAGCGCGGCCAAAAATTTTCCCAACACCGCCTGCCAATCGGTAACCGGCAAAGTCAATAAAAATTCAATCGTGCCGCTTCTTTTTTCTTCCGCCCAGACGCGCATCGTGATCGCCGGCGTTAAGAACAAAAATATCCACGGGAGCAATATAAAATAATTGCGCATGTTCGCCTGCCCGATGACAAAAAAGGAATTAAAAAACAGCCAGTTGCCGACGATTAAAAACACGGCGATGAAAATGTAGGCAATCGGAGAGTTGAAATACGCGAATAATTCTTTTTTAAATAGGGTATATATTTTTTGGATGTATTGCTTGTTTGGCATATTTTAAAATTACTAATTCCTAATTTCTAATAACTAAATTAAAAATTAGCAATTAGAAATTATTTCGTTAATTCCCTGAAGA
>PFAS01000058.1:4214-4425 GCA_002778635.1 Candidatus Falkowbacteria bacterium CG10_big_fil_rev_8_21_14_0_10_43_11
TGCATTACCGCGCCGGCAATATGCTCGCGGACATCAACGCCGGCTTTGGGCTTGATTTCAAAACCGAAAATTTCTTCCCCTTCCCTGTCTTTATGCAAAATTTCTTCAATCTGCTCAATCGCTTGCAAAGTATCGTAGACTAATTCGCGCGGACCTTTGATTTTTACATAAATTACTTCCTGCGTACCGGAGCGGCTCGCGAGCTCCGCGG
>PFAS01000058.1:4432-4609 GCA_002778635.1 Candidatus Falkowbacteria bacterium CG10_big_fil_rev_8_21_14_0_10_43_11
TTCGCCGACGATTTTGCCTTTATTGATGATAATCACGCGGTCGCAGGTGGCTTGCACCTCGGATAAAATATGGGTGGAAAAAATAACGGTTTTGCGCTCGCCTAATTTTTTGATTAAGTTGCGGATTTCCACGATTTGGTTGGGGTCAAGTCCGGTCGTCGGTTCGTCCAAAATTAA
>PFAS01000006.1:0-2905 GCA_002778635.1 Candidatus Falkowbacteria bacterium CG10_big_fil_rev_8_21_14_0_10_43_11
GCTCCCTTAATTCCCACCTCCGCGCCAATACCTTCAAAAGTTCCTTTCATGTCGTCAGAGAATTCTTTAGAGATAACCGGATTCATAAAAACCGTGTACGGGTCGCCGGTCGCGCCCGCCAGGCCGCGCAAAGCGCCGTAAAAAAGTTCCTTGTCCTGCAATTTATCCTTATCCACGTACTTTTCTTTGAGCATATCCCATACCTGCCAAAACAAATTAAAATCAACATCGCGCGCCAGATTTTCTTTCCGCGCTTCTTCATATTTATTTAACAATTTGCCCAAAAACACCGAATCTTTATTTACCAGCCGCTCGTCAATTTCGGTTTTTTTGGATATAAAAATGCCGCCGTAAAACGACAAGGACATTAACATGATAACAATGATGCTGATAATAATTTTATGGCGTCGGGAATGGTTTGGTCGCATATAAGATTTTAGTTTAATTATTTCAAAATCCAAACTGCAAAAGCCAAAAATTTAGATTTTAGATTTTGGCATTGGTTTGGAATAATTTGGAATAATTTGAGCTTTGGAATAATTTTTTTCTGCTTTAATGTTTAATATTAGCCAAAATTTATCGACAAAGATTGACAAAAATTTTTATATCTGCTATTCTTCTCATCATCGGCTCCGTGCCGCAATTCTTTCGGGTCCGTCCCGAAAACCAATGGAGGTGCTATTATGGCACGCATTATATCCACAACCGTTCTTTTAAAAAATATGGATTACAAAAACATCTTATTGAAATGTTTTAGCTTTTATGCGTCTGTTTTTATTGTTGGTATATTAAGTTGTTTATTATATAATTACTATCAAAATAAAATAGGGTTTTACACTGCTTGTGGAATTATGTGCGGTGGTCTTGGGTTATTGTTATTCCTATGCCTAAGCGCAATGTTCTCTCTCTTACTTGATAAAGAAGAGAGAAAGAAAATCTTTTTTGACGATATGATTTTTAATCTATCATCTCAAGGATCCATTGCTCAGGTCATGGAAAAGGGGCGGGAGCTTGGCTTTTACTCTTGCGAGAATGGGACAATAAGATGCGTAAATATTAATAAAATTATGGATGAAGCGCATAATCCTTACTTCGCAGGTGGATTTTTTTCTTCCTTGTTAAATTCCATCCCCCATGAATTTTTGCCGCCAGACAAATCTTCTGTCTTGCAAAACAGTTTGGATGCATTAAAAACTGACGATATGACTTTCAAAGTTTTCATGGCTGGGGTCAAAAGCCGCCACCAAAAATTGGCGGACGAAATTGAAAAAATTTTAAAGGAAAAAAATCAATAACTCTTTTTTCTTTTCCAAGCAATCTCTTGCGGGAATGGCAAATGTCGTTCCCGCTTTTTTTATTTTAAAGACCATTTTTACAGTATCCAATATCTTAATATCTTAATCTCTAATGTTATGTGCTCTTGTGTTTTAATGTTCTCGTGCTTTCATGCTTTTATGTCCTTCGCTCGCGCAAATATCTCCGCCTCCACCACGCTTCTTTCCCTGCCGTATTTCAGCCGCGACAATTCTTTAATTTTTTGCGCCACCACCGCGTTGCCGTCCGGTAATTTGGGAATCGCCATGGAAAACGGCCGCGAGGTAGTATTGTCAACCAAAAGTTTTACATAGGCATTATACTTTTCAATGTTGATTAGGTCAAATTCGTTAAAAACCGGCGTAAAATTCTTTACCATCGCTTCCGCGTCTTCCGAGCCGATTTGAAACAGCACTATCGTGCCGACGTTGCCAAAAACCGCGTCTTTAATCGTCGTATCCGCCCCCTTAACGAGCTGTCCTAAATACTGGTGCGCCATAATTAAATTTAAATTATACTTGCGCGCCTCTGATAAAATTATGCTGATGGAATCGGTGGTGAAATTTTGAAACTCGTCAATGTAGAGATAAAAATCTTTGCGCCGGGCTTGCGGCGCGTCGGTGCGCGACAAGGAGGCGGCCAGAATTTTTCCGACCAATACCATGCCGAGTAAATAAGCGTTCATTTCCCCCACTTGCCCTTTGGACAAATTGAGCAGTAAAATTTTCTGCTGGTCCATAATGTCGCGCAGGTTGAATGAACTTTTCTGCTGGCCGATGATTGGGCGCATGGTCGCGTTGGAAATAAAACTCGTCAGTTTGGAAGTAACATACGGCACCACGTTCGCGAGCGCCGCGTCGCCGCCGGCTTTCTCCGCTTCCTGCCGCCAAAAAGCAACTACCGTCGGGTCTTGGCACTTGTCCAGCTTCATTTTTCTAAAATCCGGGTCAGCCAATACTTTGGAAATTTCCATTAGCGTGGAGCCGCTCGCCGGGTCGTCCATGATTAAGAGCATCGCGTTGCGCATATACTGCTCAAAAATCGGCCCGCCGGTGGCTTTTAAATCGTACAATTTGTCAAAAATTTTGATCATTTCGTTAATGACGAAAGTTTTTTGTTCCGGATAGCGCTCGTCGTACTCCAATAAATTCAGTCCCATCGGCCGCGCCGTATCCGCCGGCGCAAAATAAATCACGTCTTCAGCGCGCTCTTTGGGAATGCCCGCGAGCACGTCTTCAATTAAATCGCCGTGCGGGTCAATCACGCAGACGCCTTCGCCGTTCTGAATGTCTTGCCGCGCCATTTGCGCCAAGAGGTTAGATTTGCCCACGCCGGATTTGCCGATTAAATAAGTATGGCGCCGCCGGTCCTCGCGTTTAATGAAAATCGGGCGCGCCGCGCCGCGAAAAATATTTTCGCCCAAAAACAAGCCGCCGTTAGGAGTATCCGGCGGCGCCGGCGCGCGCTTGGCGGTAAGCCAATGGATATTGGGCGTTTCGTTATGCGGCAGGGGAAAATGAAAAATGCTCGCCAGTTCTTCGGTATTCAAAACAAATTTCACCCTTTCATTGAAGCGGCGGAAATTAAAATC
>PFAS01000006.1:2930-3154 GCA_002778635.1 Candidatus Falkowbacteria bacterium CG10_big_fil_rev_8_21_14_0_10_43_11
GCGCCTAATTTTTTAAAGCCGTTGCCGTATTCAAAAACCGTGTACTGGCTGAACGAATCAATAATATTATCCAGATAAATTTGCGCCTGTCCGGCGTTATCTCCTGAAACCACGACGCGGATGTTAACATCCAGTCCGGCTTTGGACATTTTTTCCTCAATTGATTTTAGCGTTTCTTCCTCCGCCGGCGTCATGCGCTGGGGCGGATTGACCGATTGCTCGGT
>PFAS01000006.1:3160-17949 GCA_002778635.1 Candidatus Falkowbacteria bacterium CG10_big_fil_rev_8_21_14_0_10_43_11
TTGCAAAATAATTTGCGCCGCTTTGCCGGCGCCGCTAAAAATGCGGCTGTAGCTTGTGCTTTTCATCGCCTCGCTCAAAGTTTTTCCCTTGCGCACTTCTTTGACAATCCGCTGCGCCCGCGCCCGCCAGGATTTATGCGCCGAGCGGACTAAAATTTGCACCGCCGCCCCTTCGTTTTCCCGCAATTTGGCCAAAGTATTTAATAAAGAATCCAGCGGGTCAATGTCCATTTTTTTGTAAGTTTTAACGGCGTACATGTTGCTGCGTTTTAATTTCAAACCAGCCGCTTTCACTTCGCTTTTAGCGGTAAAAATGTTATAGTCCGGCGCGTCTTCAATGCTTGCTTCCGGATAATGAGCGTAAATTTCCTGTTCAATGAAACGGCGCATCAGGCGCGGCACAATCACATAAAAAGAAATCAGCCGGTTATGGGCGACTATTTCAAAGGCAAAGGTGTTGTGCGCCCCCAAGAGCCAGGATTTAAAACCGTTGGGGTTTGCTTTCAGCCCGCCAATAAGCGAAAAAAGGCTTTCGCCGGCCGCGATTTCTTCACGCAGCATCTGCAGGGTCTCTTCGTCTTCTTTGTCGTGCGGCCGATTTTTCGGCAAACGAATCAATAAAATATCTTTGGCAAACGCTTGCGCCCCGCCGGCGAGCGCCCGCAAAATTTTCCGCAAAATGGCGAGTAACAGCAAAAACGCTAAAATAGCGACGATGATCGCCGCGGCGTTGATTAGTATATTTGTATAAGAAAAATTAAACATGTCTTTTTGTCATTGAAGAATAAAACAAGGAAAGCATCAAGAATGAACCTAACGCCAAAATTTAACATGGGCGTTTTATTTTTGTTTTAATGTTTAATGTTCTTGTGTTTTAATGTCTTTTAACTTTAAAACTTCGTCCGTCTTAATCTTGCTTTCTTTTTCCAAAAAAAATTTATTCACCCCGGGGATGATTTTCAGCCAAGCGAAAATAAGCGCGGCGATTTTTTTTGCCTTTATTTTAGTTTGCGCTAATAACTCTTTTATCTTGCGAGCCGTGTCTTCGCCCCGCTTTTTAAATTCTTGCTGCTTATCCGGCGGCAATTGAAAATAAATTTCTTCCAAATCTTCGCTTAAGACGCGCTCAATGTCTTTAAGGGAAATCCCCGGCGCGGGCAAAGGCGGCAAATCGGCCGGAGAAAGTTTTGACGGCAGTCCGCTTGGCGCTGCCGGTTTTTGCGCGTCAAATTTTGGCCGCTCAAAGCCGGCCGGCTGTTCATATTGCTTTTCCGGCGTTGCTCCCGGACGCTCCAGCGCCGGCGCTGTTTCCGGTTTTTTTTCAATTGGATTATTGACTATAGCCATAGCTTTCTTCTATATATTATAACATAACTAAAAAAATAAATTAGCCGTCAGCGTTGCCGCGGCTATCGTCATCAACAAGGCAATCATCCAGCCCAATCCGGAAGCGAGCGCGGAATTCGCGTTCTTGCCCATAATTTTTTTATTGCTCGCTACCAGTAAAATCAAAATTATCAGCGGCGGAGCGACTATGCCGTTCAAAATTGCCGTATAATAAAGCACCTTAAACGGCGGCAGGGAGGCAAAATTTATTAATAAGCCGAATAAAGTGGCAATGGTTATCACGCCGTAAAACCCGTGCGCCTGCTTAAATTTGCGGTACAGCCCTTCCCGCCAGCCAAAAAACTCCGAGATGGCGTAAGAAACCGAACCGGCCAGTATCGGTACGGCTAAAAGTCCGGTGCCGATGATGCCGAGCGCGAACAGCAGAAAAGTAAAATTACCAGCGAGCGGCCGCAGCGCTTCCGCCGCTTGCGTTGCCGTTTCAATATTTTTTACGCCCGCCTGATGCAAGGTGGAGGCAACCGTAGCAATAATAAAAAACATGATTAAATTGGAAAAAAACATGCCGCTAATAGTGTCCAGGCGCATTTCTTTGATATTGTTTTTAGTAATTTTCGGCCGGCCTATGCCCATGGCGCACAATTTATGATTGGCGATTTCTTCCTCCACTTCTTCGCTCGTTTGCCAAAAAAACAAGTAAGGAGAGATGGTAGTGCCTAAAATCGCGACGATATTCATCAGATACTCCTTGGAGGCGGAAAAAGTCGGGACGACGGTTGAGAAAAAAATCTGGCTCCAGTCTTGTTTGACCGCGAAAACCGCCGCGACATAGGCAAACAGCGACAAGGTTAAATATTTTAAATACTTGGCGTAAACCTGATAAGAAACAAAAACCTCCAGCGTTAAAGTAACGGCGGTCATAAATATCAGCCAAAAAGCAAATGGCAAATCAAATAACAATTGAGCGGCAGACGCCATTGCTCCCAAATCAGCGCCGATATTAATCGTATTGGCTAAAAATAAAATACTCACCGCCGCGTAAAGAACCGAGCGGGTGTAATATTTTTTGATAACGCCCGCGAGCCCCTTGCCGGTTACGAGCCCGATGCGGCCGCACATTTCCTGAATCACGCTCATAAACGGCCAAAGGTATAAAGACAGCCATAACTGGCTATAGCCAAATTGCGCGCCGGTTTGCGAATAAGCGGCAATGCCGGACGGATCGTCATCGGACGCGCCGGTTATAAAACCAGGGCCGAGCGAATGGAAAAATTTTTTTAACTTTTTTTTCATAATCAATATTTGTTATTATAGCAAATTAACCTTCAACTAACAAAAAGACTCCTTCCGGGAGTCTTTGCGTTATGCGTTATGCGTTATGCGTCATCTATTCTACCTTCACGATTTTATACTTTACCTGCCCGCTGGGCGTTAATACCGTCACTTCATCGCCGGCTTTTTTGCCGATTAACGCTTGCCCCAGCGGCGACTCGTTGGAAATTTTATTTTGTTCCAAATCTACTTCGTTAAAACTTACCAGCGAAAACTCTTTCTGTTTGCCGTTATATTCCACGGATACTTTTGACCCCAAACCAATTGTTTCGCCTTTGCTTTTATTTTCCACGACTGTCAGTTTTTTCAATACTTCCTCAATTTCCAAAACCCGGCCCTCGTTAAAGGCCTGCTCGTCTTTAGCTTCGGAGTATTCCGCGTTTTCCGATAAATCACCCAGCTCTTTCGCCCGCTCAATCCGTTCGGCAATTTCGTGGCGCCGCGTATTTTTTAAATAATCCAGCTCTTTTTTTAATTTTTCCAGCCCTTCGCGAGTAATCAATTGAGAGCCATCGCCGGCGCCGCCGCTGATAATGTTGTCCATAATTTATTTTAAATAAAATTAAACATTGTGAATAACTATAAAACAAAACAAAACAAATGGCAAGGGGTTGGTGGCGGTGGATAAATATGATACAATGTATTTATAATCATTAAATAGAAATTTAACAATAATTTAACAATAATTAATTATTGTTTAATTATTTTAATCGACAGTTATTATGAAAAAAATCGCTATATCCGCCTTAATCACTATTTTAATAATATCTTCTTTAATCTTTCCTGCCTTCGCTCAGGAAATCAATCCCAATTTTAACCCCAACTACATTATTTCCGACAGCGAAATTTTGGACTACGACTCCATGACGCTGGAAGAGATAAAAACATTTATCAACAACAAGGAAGGGGCGCTTAAAAATTATACGGTCATAACCGAAGACGGCCGAACATTGAGCGCGGCGGAAGTAATTTACGATCGCGCCGTCGCTAATAAGGTCAACCCAAAATTTTTATTGATTTTAATTCAAAAAGAGCAGAGTTTATTAACCGACGCTTCTCCCAAGCAAAGCCAATACGACTGGGCCGCTGGCTACGGCTGTCCGGACACTGGCGGCTGCAACGAGCGCTGGCGCGGTTTTTACAAACAGATAAACTCCGCTTCCCTGCAATTCCGTTCTTATCTGGACGAACCGCAATTATATAAATATAAAGCCGGCGGCACTTACACTTTTACCAACCCTTACGGCACTATTTCCACGGCGGAAATGTCGGTAACACCGGCTAACCAAGCAACCGCCGCGCTGTATAATTACACGCCGCACGTTTATAACGGCAATTATAATTTTTGGAATCTGTGGAACCGATTTTTTTCCCGCCTGTTTCCGGACGGGTCGCTCGTGCAAGTGGAAGGCGAAAAAGGAGTTTGGCTGATACAGAACGGACAAAAAAGGCCGTTTGTCAGCAAAGGCGCTTTGACTTCGCGTTACGATGTTAAACGGATTTTAACTATTAATAAAACTGATTTGGACGCTTACCCGACCGGCGCGCCGCTAAAATTCGCGCAATATTCGCTGGTGCGCTCGCCCGCGGGAAACATTTACCTTTTAGTTGACAACAGCAAAAGAAAAATTATGAGTTCGGCGGTGTTTAAAAAAATCGGCTATAATCCGGAAGAAGTTGACGACGCGAGCAATGAAGATTTAGCGAGCTATCTTGACAGCGCGCCCTTGACTGAAAACGATACGCACCCGACCGGCGCGCTCTTGCGCGATCCCGCTTCCGGCGGAGTCTATTACGTAATTAACGACACCAAAGCGCCTTTAGTTGACCCGGCATTTTTAAAGACAAAATTTAAAGGGCTGAAAGTCATAAAACCAGCCAAAGGCGAGCTGGATAAATACGCCAAAATTGAACCGGTTAAATTTGAAGACGGGTACTTGTTAAAATCCACTTCTTCCCTCGGCGTTTATGTAATCTCTAACGGCCAAAAACGGCCGATAGTTTCCAGCAAGGCGTTTGAACAATTAGGATATAAATGGGAAAATATTTTAACAGTCAAGCCGCAGACGCTCGCGCTCTACGACGAAGGCGAAGCGATAGTGGAACAAAACTTTAAATAAAAATTTCTATTAGACATTGGGATTTAATTAGGAATTAAAAATTAGTAATTTGTCATTTAACTCTATGCTCGTCTTCTCCGCCATCGTTCCCCACACTCCTCTGCTAATTCCCGGCGTGGGCAAAGAGCATGCGGCAAAATTAACCGCGACTGTTAATTCCCTCAAACAACTGGAGGGTGATTTTTATGCGAGCCAGCCGGAAACATTGGTTATTATTTCGCCGCACGGACCAACGAACGAAAAATCTTTTGTGATAAATTTTTCGCCGCAATATACCGGAAATTTCGGCGAATTCGGCGATTTGGCAACCAAATTGACTGCCGTTGGCGATAACGCGTTAAGTTATAAAATAAAAGAAAATTTGGAAACAAAAGCGCCCCTGCAATTAACGACCGTTGAACAGTTTGATTATAGTTTTCTTACGCCGCTCTATTTTTTATGCGCCCATCGCGCGGACATAAAAATCGTGCCCGTCAGTTCCTCAAGCTTAAGTTTGGAAAAACATTTTAAATTTGGGCAAGCGCTCGCCGAAAAAATTTTAACGGAAACCAAGCGTATTGCCGTCATTGCTTCGGCTGAGACTTCCAACAAACTTTCCAAAACTTCGCCTAACGGCTACGCGACCGGCGCGAAAAAATTTGACCAAAAATTCGTTGATTTGATAAAACAAAAAAACTGCCGTGAACTAATGGCCATAGACGAAAAGCAACTGGAAAAAATGGGCTGTCTGGAATATAAGGCGATGTTTGTGTTATTTGGCATTTTATCCGAACGCAACTGCCAGCCGCAACTATTGTCTTACGAATACCCTTTTGGCGTCGGGCATTTAGTGATGGAGTTTGGGGTGTAATTTAAGATTTTAGATTGCAGATTTTAGATTTAAGATTTACCGAATTTTCTATTATTTTTTAATTTTCCTCAATTGGCTGGAAAAATTTCTTGAGCGGGAACGAATGCAAAATCGGGAAGATACCCTTTACCGCGCTTATTTCGCGCAAGGACCAAAACCATCCTGCTAACAGTAAAATTTATTTAGCCCTTTGAAAAAAAAATGTTTTTTGACATCTACCAGTTAAATGCTAAAATGAAGTCGCTAAATCAGCGGCTTTTATTTTGACTTTATAAATTTTCAACTCTAAAGACTTTAAGGACTTTTGACTTTACGGACTTTAAAGACTTTCTTATGTATGTAAATATAATTCCCCTCACTAAAATTCCCCTTGCTAAACCTCAAGTTTATACTTACGAGGCCGGTGATTTAGCGAACGACCTAAAAATCGGACAAGTGGTGGAAGTGCCGCTTTACAATCGCGTGACCGCGGGCATCGTGGCCGGTTTTTCCGAAACCGCGCCGGCAAATATAATATATAAGAAAGTCGCGCGCGTTCTTGACCTTTATTCAATTGTGAGCGAGCGCGATTTGAAGCTCGCGCGATTTATCAGCGAATATTATTATTCTTCTTTGGGTTTAGTTTTAAAACAGCTAACGCCGGAACTGCCGCGCAAACAAACAAAAAAATTGCTGGCGAGTTTGGCAAAAATAAATTTATCGCTGATTAATTTAAGCTATGCCAAGGGGCAAGAAAGAAAGGGCACTGCCCCCTATCTGCTTATTGGCGCTCCGACCGAACGGCTGGAACGCTATCGCGAAGCGATAATACAAACTCTTAAAGAAAAAAAACAAATTTTATTTTTAGTGCCGGAACTGATTTTATTAACGCAAACGGAGCTTTGGCTAAAGCAAAATTTTTCCCATCAAACCATAGCGCTTTTACATAGCGATTTATCCAAATCAAACCAGCTGATTAACTGGCGCCAAGCGCAAACGGGCGGCGCGCTGATTTTTTTAGGCGCCCGCCAAGCTGTTTTTGCCTCTTTTTACGATTTAGGCCTGATAATTGTTGAAGAGGAGCAAAACTTGAGCTACAAGCAGTGGGATATGAACCCGCGCTACGACGCGCGCACGGTTGCCGAAAAAAAAGCCGCGCTTTATAATTGCCGCTTGATTTTTGGCGCAAACGCGCCGACGATTAACGCTTATTTTAAGGCACAAACTCTACCTCCCCGCTTTCACTTCGTTCAAGCACCCCTCCTTAGTAAGGAGGGGGGTAATATCCCCACTATTCCTCCCCTTGCTAAGGGGAGGTGCCCAAAGGGCGGAGGGGCTATTATTGACATGCGCCAAGAATTGTCCGGCGGCAATTACTCTATTTTTTCCGACGCCTTGCAACAAGCGCTCGCGCAGACCCTGCGGCAAAAAAAACAAGCGATAATATTCGTCAATCGCCGCGGCGAATCAACCTTTGTCATGTGCCGCGACTGCGGCGCGGTTTTGCGCTGTCCGCGCTGCAATATCGCGCTGATGGAACACGCGAACAAAACTTTGAGCTGCAACCATTGCAATTATAAAACCGCGTCTCCGCTCGCCTGCCCCGCTTGCCGCTCGCCTCGCATCAAAGGATTCGGCATCGGCGTGGAAAAGGTGGAAATGGAATTAAAAAAAATAGGCGGCGGCGCGCGCATTGCCCGCTTAGACGCGGGTTCGGCTTCGCGACAAAAAAATATCAAGCAAAGATACGCCGAATTTACCGCCGGCCAAATTGACATTTTAGTCGGCACGCAAATTGCCCTGCCGATAACTTCAGCAAATTTGGAACTAATCGCGGCCATCAATATTGATTCCATTTTAAACTTTCCCGACTGGCGAACCGACGAGCGCGCTTGGCATATTTTACGACAAATCACCGGCCGAAACGACATTAAGCGCGCGCTTATCCAAACTTATAATCCGGAAAATAAAATACTGCGATATATTTCCCGCACGGACTTTGACGGTTTTTATCAAGAAGAGCTAAAAAACAGAAAAATTTTTCAATACCCTCCTTACCTCAAAATAATTAAATTAATCTGCAAAAGCGACGATTATGATTATTTACTGCGCGAAAGCGTAAAGATAGCGGAAAAATTAAAGCAAGAATTGGCCGGGCAAAAAATTATCGGCCCCATCCGGCCAATTCCGGAAAAAATGCGTAATTTTTGGCAAAGAGAAATTATAATTAAACTTGATTTAAATTATAAAAATGATAAACTGGAAAATATCTTGCGTAATTTAACGGGCGAGTGGAGTATTGATATAGACCCGCTAACTTAAAAGAAATGCGTAGAAATATACTCCCCCGCCGCGGCGGCGTGGTCGCGAAATACATAGAAATTAAGTAGAAGACAACGAAACGCAATTGTATTTCTATGTATTTCGCGCTTATGAGCGTAGCGAATAAGCGCATATTTCTATTTATTTCTTCTGTACTTTTTATCTTATTCTATGTCCGCAAAAATTCTTCCAATAAAAATATACCCCGACAAAATCCTCCGTCAAAAAGCCGCTAAAATAAACAGGCTGGACAAAAAAATTCAGCGGCTTATTTTAGACATGGGCAAAACCATGCTGGCCAAAGAAGGCGCCGGCCTCGCCGCGCCGCAGGTTGGCGAAAGCATCCGCCTCATTGTCGTTAATACCAAAAACGGCGTGCTCGCGATGATTAATCCAAAAATTACGCGCCGTTCCTGGAGCAAAGAACCGGGCGAGGAGGGCTGTTTGTCCCTACCTGACATCATCGGCCAAGTCAAGCGTTCTAAAAAAATAAAGGTGATTTATTACAACGAAGATAATAAGCAAATTAAACTTTCGGCCGCAGGCCTGTTCGCGCGCGTGATTCAGCACGAGGTTGACCATTTAAACGGCGTATTGTTTATTGATTATCTAAAGAAAAAAGGTCTGCCCGCAAAATTTCGCGAACAGACCTTAAGATAACAATTCTAGAATGTCCGCTCAAAAATACAACATAATCTTTATCGGCACGCCCGAATATTCCGTGCCTACTTCGGAAGCGCTCATCGCGGATGAGCGTTTTGACGTTGTTGCCGTTATTACCGCGCCCGACGCGCCGGTCGGCCGAAAACAAATCCTTACTCACCCGCCGGTAAAAATCGCGGCGGAAAAATATGCTTTGCCAATTCTCCAACCCGCAAACATTAAAACAGTTGCATCAAAAATTAAACAATTATCGCCAGATGCCGTTATCGTCATCGCCTACGGCCAAATTATCCCGCCGGCTATTTTAAATTTGCCAAAATTTGGCTGTCTTAACTTGCACGCGTCGCTTTTGCCAAAATACCGCGGCGCCTCGCCGATTCAGACGGCCATTGCCGCGGGCGATAAAATTACCGGCGTAACGCTGATGAAAATGGACGCCGGCCTTGACACCGGGCCGATTATCGCGCAAAATCAATTAACTATCGCCGTGGACGAAACCGGCGAGTCGTTGCATGACAAATTGGCGGCTTTAAGCGCGGAGATTTTAATAAAATATTTGCCAGATTACTTAGCCGGTAAATTAAAACCAAATTATCAAGATAATTCGCTTGCAACTTATGCGCCAAAATTAACCCGCCAGAGTGGCCGGATTGATTGGCATAAACCGGCGGAAAAAATTGAGCGACTCGTGCGCGCCTATTACCCTTGGCCCGGAACTTGGACCAAATGGAAGGGCAAGATTTTAAAAATAATTTCAGTTGATTCCAAAATTTTAAAAATTAATAAATATAAAGTTGGGCAAGTATTTTTAGTTAAAAATCAGTTGGCGGTGCAGTGCGGACAAGATGCGATAATAATAAAAAAATTACAGCTGGAGGGAAAACAAACGGTAGACGGCGAAAAATTTTTGCTTGGCTATAAAAATATTATAAACAATATTTTAAAATAATCGTTCTTTGGAAAGAAAAAAATGAAAAAAACCAGATATCAATTCAATGCGGGTGACTTAGTAAAATTTACCGAATCGGTGGGAGTAAAATCAATTTTTAAACCGGAAACATTTGTCTGCCAAATAATACAGTCTGACCGCCAAAAAAGTACTGTACAAATATTATCATGCTTTCGTCGCGGAGAAACAATGATAATGGAAAACTCTGCTCTTTCTAAATTTTCTCCGCCGACCTCCTTAATGTAAAATTAGGTGGCATTAAACGGCAAAAAAATAAAAACGCCTTCGGCAACCGTCGAGGCGTTTTTCTTATTTCTGATTTTAATTTTTTACTTTTAACTTCTCCTCTGCCATTTTTCCCAAATTACGAGTATTGGCGCGGCAATAAAAATTGACGAGTAAGCGCCGGACGCGATGCCGATAGTCAAGGCAAGTATGAAATAACGGACGGTTTCGCCGCCAAAAAATAATAAAGCGAGCAAAGCCAAAACGGTCGTTAAAGTAGTGTTGACCGAGCGCGCGAGAGTTTGGTTGATGCTGGTATTAACCGTGCCCAAAAAATCTTCGCTGGAGCGCGGCAAATTTTCCCGCACGCGGTCCAAAACGACAATCGTGTCGTTAATGCTGTAACCTAAAACCGTCAACAGCGCGGCGATAAAAGACGAATCAATTTCAATTCCCCAATATTTTCCCAAAACAGCGAATACGCCGACGACCAGTATTATGTCATGAAATAAAGCAATGACGGACGCGACACCGTATTTCCAGGAAGCGACCGGTTTGGAAACGCGGCGGAACGACCAGGCAATATAGGAAATAATCACGATTAGGCAAATAACAATGGCGTAGGCCGCTTTTCTTTTTAATTCCTGGCCGATGCTCGGACCGATAGTTTCAAAATGCAATTCTTCCACTTGTTTTAAAACAGCTCCGGTGGCAGTGGCGTTATTACCCTGCTTTAAAGCCGACAGCATTGTCTGATGTTGTTCTTCCGTTACTTCCTTAAAGCGCAGCTGTGCTCCCTTTTCGTCAATTAATTGTACGCTAATTGCGCCAATATTAAGGGCTTCCGCCTGTTTTTTGATGTCTTGGGCAATCGGCCGCTCTTCTTTATTTTGATAAACGACCTCCAGCAAACTGCCACCGGTAAAATCAATTCCGGGTTTTAACCCGAAAACGGTAAAACAAACTATGCCGGCCAAAGTAACCAGTCCGGCGACGCTTAACCATAATTTTGCTCTATATATCAAACGCATATTATAATAGTTTACTCTTAACCCCAAACAACCAGTTTATTTTGGCCATTCTTTCCGAAATCGCAAATTTCATTATATACTTGGTAATAATCAACGCGCTGAACATGCTCACCAGTACGCCCAGCGTGAGCGTTACGGCAAAGCCCTTGATAATACTGGTGCCAAACTGGATTAAAATAATGCAAGTTAAAAGCGTAGTGACATTGCCGTCCCGAATTGACGGCCAAGCGCGGCGAAAAGATTCGTTTAGCGCGATTTGCCATGGTTTGCTTGCCCGCAATTCTTCGACCAGGCGGGAAAAAATCAACACATTGGCGTCCACCGCCATGCCGATAGACAAAATAAAACCGGCAATGCCCGCTAATGTAAGCGTTACCGGCCATAATTTAAATAAAGCTAAAATAATAAGGCCGTAGATTCCTAAAGTGAAAACCGAAATTAATCCCGGCAGACGGTAGATGAATGCCATAAACAAGGCGACCAATAATATTCCCCAAAGCCCGGCGCGCAAACTCGCGTCAACCGACGCTTTGCCGAGCGTTGCGCCGACCGTGTTTTGATTAACTAGTTTTATCGGCACGGGCAGAGCGCCGGCAGTTAGCCGTTGAGCCAATAATTTTGCTTCTTTGATGGTAAATTTACCGGTTATAACCGCATCGCCCGATGTAATCGCTTCGTTCACGGTTGGTATGCTAATCGGCAGGCCGTCTAAAAAAATCGCGACCGGCTTGCCGACGTTGCGTTTGGTAATATCGGCAAACAAATCTTTTCCCTCTGAATTAAAAGACAAAAGCACTTCCGGCGAATTGTCGTTGGGATTAAATTCCACTGCCGCGCGCTGCAAGTATTTGCCGGAGAGTTGCGTGTTTTTCCAAGCGTCTTCCGGACCGACAATGTCTTCTTTAGTTTGTTTTTTAATTAAAATACGGCTGATTTTATATTCATAAAGCGTTCGTTCGTTCGTTTTGTAAATTAAATGAAAACCAAACTGCGTTTCCACAATGTCGGAAATAGAACCTACCGCCTGCGCAAAAACAGCGTCAGAGAATTCTTCCACCATTGTTTCTTTGGTAAACCAGCCCAATTGCCCTTTGGAAGTTTTCGCGCCCGGTTCACTGGAATTTTCCGCCGCAAGCTCGGAAAAATTCTGCGGCGTCGCTTTGGCTTTTAATTCGACAATTTTTTGCCGCGCTTCGTCTTTGGTTATTTTACTTTCACAGCGCTCGGCGCCTTCGTAGCAAATTAAAATATGGCTCGCTTCCGCCTCTTTTTTATCCAAACCCAAATCCCCTTCTTTGGCCGCTTTTTTATCTTCAATTTTTATAACATCAAAATCTTTGTCGGAAACAATTAATTCCGGCGATACTTTGCCGACGGCTGAAACCTGCGCCCGCTGGTAAATTTGCAGATTAGCGCCGTCGCTATTTTTTATCCAGCCCAAATCGCCAGCATTGTCTTTAGTCGCCTCGTCTTCGCTGTATTGCTTAACAAGCGCGGAAAAATCTTCGCCCTTAGAAGCTTTGGCTAAAATTTCCTTAGCTTTTTTCTCCGCGTCTTTATTAAACTTATCCATTGACTTTTGCTGCTCCGCCGTCAGTTCTTTGCTGTCCGTGTTTTGCTCTTTAAATTCCAAAAGAGGCGTTTCGCCAATCATCTTTATCGCTTGATTGACGTCTTTGATGCCCGCGAGTTCCACGATCAGGCGATAACGATCGCCGGAAATCGCCGTCTGCACTATCGGTTCGCTAACGCCAAAAACATTGATGCGCCGCTCCACCACGTCGCGCACGCCTTCCAGCGCCTGCGCTTGTTCGCCGGTTTTAATCTGCGATACATCGGCTTCGTACATTAAGCGCGTGCCGCCCAACAAATCCAAACCCAAACGGAAAGGAATTTCTTTGGTTTTGGGCAGCCATAATTTATCCGCGTAACGGTTGTAAATACCGCCAAAATCAACCAAAGCGGCCGCAAGAGTTAAAATAACGATGCCGACGATAATGACTCTGGTTTTTTGTTTTTCGGACTTAAACATAATGTTCAATTTGTTTATACTGATTTTGGTGTAAACCCAAACTTTATAATCCGAAACTGTTAAATGAAAATTGCTAAATTGTTAAATTGTTACGCAACGAAACTATGACATCAGTGAGCAATTTAACAATTTATCAATTTAACAATTGTTGCATTGTTTTCCATTCTATACTAACCCTAAATTTCTTGCAAGTTGAAAAATAAAAGCCCCGGCACCGGTAAATTTTGTACCGGGCGGGGCCGTAATTCTTAGTCCAAACAGTACTCCTTAACTGCCAAATCAAGCGGGCTTGGAACAAAAGTAAAAAATCCTTCTTCCATGCTTACGTCAACCGCCGCTCTTTGCCTGTTTTTTAATGATGACGTTGGCTGAGGAATAATCGAATATGGAATTTCCCATTTACCGTGGCATAAAAACTTCTTAATAACTTTATCGGCCCTTTCCCATGCCTGATCGTTAATGAGAAAATGCAACTCTTTTAAGTTTTTTACCCGCGCATCATTGCCTTCTTCGTCTGTTTTTGGAGTGCCGCGCATAGGCAAACTGCTTATTAGTTGAAAATTATGCAAACTCCTTTTGCTTATTTGAAAATTGTCATCTTTCTTCTCGGCCGAGCATTTTCCGTCATTAACCAGCCAAAAAGAAAAAAATCTTTGATAGCGGCTTTCATCCACCACGCTGCCGGAAAACATAAAATTATTGTTTCTTGGCTTACTGCCGTCTTTAGCATTGGCTGACGAGAAGCTTATGCAAACCATCAGCTTTCTTGACTTAAGCAAAAAAAACGGTCTGCGTTGCATAACTGCCTCCAAATTGAAAAGATCGTTTATGAACAGCTGCGGTTATTATAACAAAAATTATCAGCGGCGGCATGTTGATAAATCAAAACACTTTTACTCCAACACCAATTTTGGCGTAGGAGTAAATTCCGGGAGGTGTTTGAATAAATAAAAACCCCGCCGGCTAATTCAGGCGGGGTGGAAAATTTGCGCGCTTAACGAAGATTGGAAGCGCCGCGCTAAAAGGTTTTTAGGAAAACGCGGCTAGCAAATCAGCGTAGAAATTCATGAACTTCCTGTTGGAGCGCCAGGGCTTTATCCCTTCTTTTTGATAAAGCGCTACGGCGTAACTGATGTTGCCTTCGGGCGTATAAATGTCATGCCCTAAAAACAATGCTTCTTTTTTATGCAGCCGCTCGTTGATCTGAAAAAGACCGACTACCGAATTATTTCTATGCCCGCGCAGCAAACGGCCTTTTTTATCGTAATGGCGGCCGTTGCTCTCGGTACTGGCAATCGCCTGCAGAACCACAAAGTCAAGTTGATTTAACTCTCGCTCACGCACCGCTTGCCGTAAAAATCGCTGATAACGGTGATTTTGCAGCATCGTGTCTTGCAGCCACGCCTGTTGCGCATTTAAGCGCGGTAGTGACTGCCCAAAATTTTGGAGGCACGGTGGCAAAATCAAAATATTATAATCATTGGCAAAAATGTTAACTCCGTAAAATGCGTATGCGTAAAAAATCATGCAAAAACCAATGTTAAACATTGTTTATCTCCTTTTTTTTTATTTTTTGTTAAGCGCGCAAATTATCAAAGAACAATCTTACTTGCATTATATGCGAAATGAATCGCCATGTCAAGTAAAATCTATTTCCTGTTATTTTTTATACGCTAAAAATAGCGTTTTTGTTTCATTGCAACGCGTCCTTTTTTATTTTCTTAACATCATCCTCGTTTTCGTAAAATTCGCCTTTGCCTAGTTTGTACAGCAATGGCACTACTACGCATTTGCCGCATTCACCCCAATTGCATTTGCCGCCGTTCTTTTTTGACAATTCTCGGCATATCGCGATTTCTTTGTCAAAGCGTTTGAGGAATACGCGCAAGACCGTCATACTTTAGAATCTTTAGGCCAGCGCCTGAGTTTTTGGGGCGTG
>PFAS01000006.1:18020-36635 GCA_002778635.1 Candidatus Falkowbacteria bacterium CG10_big_fil_rev_8_21_14_0_10_43_11
GTAAAGCGACTTTGCAAAGAATGCTGACAAATCCCGTGTATCTTGGAATTATCAGACATAACGGCGAAAGTTATGAGGGCGGTTTTCCGGCAATTGTAACACGCGCGACTTTTGAAGCCGTCCAAAAAATTCTAAAACAGCGAGCAATCAAATGCCCCTGAATTTGAAAAAAGTTTAAGTTGGTCGGGGCGGGGAGAATCGAACTCCCGCTACAAGACCCCCAGCCTTGCGTACTACCATTATACAACGCCCCGCTTTTAACTTTTTTATCATAACATAAGCGATAAAAAAGAAAAAGCGCGCCAAATCAAAGATCAGCGCGCTTTATTTTACGCAAAAAAGAACAACGATGATTTTACTCAGCTAATTTTTCCCGCCAAAATTCTAAAATTTTTTCGGGATCGGAAATATTTTTCCGCTCCAATTCCGTTAAAAAATCATCCATGGCATTCCATGCTGATTCGGACAAATCATTCCTTACCTTGCTGATAATCAGTCTTACGGCCTCCATTGGGGTTTTGAACCGATAATCAGAAAACATACATGGGAGTGGAGCTAAGATAATTCTAATGGCCCTGCTAACCTCTGTGTAATTTATAACCACAACATCATCGCCCATTTTTACCTCCCTTATTGCCAGTCAATAGAAAAAATCCTGCCGGCATATTGCGCCTGCGCTTTGCCATCGTTTTCAAAAAAAGTCGCTTTCATGCTTTCCGCATCTTCTTCCGTTAATTCTCCGGAAATTGATACCATTCCGTACTTTGAGGTCTTGCGAGGGATTTTGTGTCCCTTTCTGTTAAATTCCCTTTCCACCATTGCAATGGCGTCAATATCGTTTTTACGCGCCATAACCGTAGCGGTAACTAAAACTTCTGCGGCTGAAATCATGTTTTTCTCCTTTTATCAACCCTGAGTAATAATCTTCAACATAGCACCCCAAAAATTCAGCTGCTTTTCATTTGAAGAAAATGCGCGCGCATTATCGTGCCAATCTTCTATAGCCGGCTTAACTTCATCTGCACAATCAGCCAAAACCTGACTGACCGCTTCATTTTGCTCTCTGCCTTCGCGCAATAAAAAAATTATTTTTCTTACTGCCGATGCGGCAAAACAGCGATGTTCTTTTGTAATGCTAACGCCTTTCATGATAAAAACCTCCAAATGTATATGATTAGCAGCAACGCTGCTTTAATGCCTTTATTTTAAAGAACAAAAAAACAAAACTGGCTCCTGCCAGTTAGGCGGAAGCCAGTTTGTTTTCCCTGATGAGTTTTACCTTAAGATTTTAAGTTAAAACGCCACCAAAAACTGCACTTCCGCTCTGGCGAAAGCCATAAAAATAAAAACTAAACCAAAATGCAGTTTTTGCTGTTGTCTTAACCATATGTGGATATCTTAACAAATTTTTTAAAAAAACGCAAGCAGTTGTCCACACCGTTAAATAGCTTACGCACTTAATGGCGCAAGTACCTTCAAATTTATCTTGATATTTTATTGTAAATAAAAAAGAAAAAGGAGAGTTTTTTAGGGCTCTCCTTATGGTAAAAAAGGTCAATAACTTGATGTTTTTATTAAGATATCAAGTTTAAATAGGAATTCAACATATCGCTCTCTTGTCCGTGCTCGTTGCCTTTGGCGGAAAAAAAGAATGATTTATTTTCATAACCGTCGTTTGGTTGCGATTCGTCGCAATAAGGCTTTTGTCGCGCATCGTCGGGCTTTATGTTCTTTTGAGTATTAATTTTTTCGTCCATAATCTTTCTCCTTTACGCCAAATTTGGCGTCTGATCCGATTGAATCCCCGCTTTGTCTAGAATCCGGTCGTGAATCTCCTCCGCCCTTTTTTTAAGCATTTGATCAAGGGCGCGGCATGAAACTTGAATCGCGTTCTGATCCTCCGTGGCTTGAGAAAGCGCGACTTTTATAGCCGCTTGCAAGGCGGATAAATCGTTGCCTCCTCCGGCTGTACAATTAATTTCGCGGTCGTCATGCGATGCCTTGATAGACGCTTCCCTTTGCCCGTTCGCCCCAGTAATCACCACGGTATTCACCGTCATAATGTTCTTTCTCATTTCTTGCTCTCCTTTTTTATATTGTTTAAAGAACAAACAAAAGAGCCGTCCGTTTTGGATGGCTCTTAAATTTACAAAATTATATTTTTCCTTACATCCTTAAATTTTCTTTACAAAAATATTTTGAGCCACCCAAAATTAACCGGCCTAAAAGGAGGCCGAGCAAAAGCAAACCGAGCAATAAGCCCGTAGTTTGATTTGTTAAATTTTGAATAGCTGCAAATAGCATATGCGGGCAGTATAATACTTTAAAAAAATTTGTCAAATAAAAAAGCCGGCCAAACAATGACCGGCTTACGAAAAACAATAAATATCAATGAACATAGCTTTTTTCATACTTTGAGCGAGGTATTGGCTGGCGCTTGATGCCGTTATTATCGTCATAATCTTCTAGAATGTAACGAACGGAGGCGGTTAAAACATCGCGCGATACGCGCCTTTCGTTCATCCACTCCAATTGCCCGTCGCAAGACTTATACAAAAACCAATGAAACTGCCGCCAACTAAAGGGATTGCCTCCTTTGACCTCCGGGTTATGAATTTCATCCCAATAAAACTTAAAATCGTCATGATTGCCAAATACCCTAACTAATACGGCGCTTGAGGGATTGTCATAACTCGCGCGATATAATGCGAATACTCCTTGTTTCCAAACACCGGCATCCATCGTATTTTATCCTTTCTTTTGTTTCCGTCTTAATAGCGAAAAACAAGTTTCATTATGTTGAATTTTTGGGAGAGAAACTGAAGATAACATTTCGGCAGTTGCGCCATTTCTTTAGGAAGCGAAAGGCATAGTTTTTTTCCTTTCAGCTCTCCTGACAACGCTCCCAATAAATTAGACAAACTTGCGTACAAAGCCCCTTCGGGATATTTTGCGTATCCCGTAGAGCTCTGCCGCTTGTTAATTGAGCTATTGACTGACAAGAGCAATGGCGATTGCCAGCATTTTCCCGTTTTGTCAATGGGGAAATTCTGGCGGACTCTTGCCACCGGTTCAAACTGACAAATATCTACATCAAAATCAATTCTTACCTTTATCATCTTGATTGCCTCCGTTATCAATAATATTTTCTTTCAGTAGATTGCTCACTTCCGACAAACTCAATAATTCTTCGTTGGTAGAAAATACTTTTATGCCCTCTTCTTTCTTTAAATCCACTTTATAAAAAAAATCATGAGTTTTGCTGGCTGTGTGCGATAAAGCGTTGGCAATCGCGTCCGCAAACGCGGATACTAATAAATTTTTCAACCAAGTAATGCTTACGCCGGTTAATTTAATACTTTTTTTTTCTCCTATCGGGTATTGTAATTCTAGTCTGACATAATATATGCCCGATTCGTAAAAATTAAATACCGCGCCGGTGATGATTACCTGCTTTTCTTTATCTAACCTTGCAACCTTTGATCTGTCCATTTAATCGCCTCCCGTATTTTTTATTTGAATTTGAATGAACGAAAATTTAAAAGCCATCCGGTTTTTTTCGGATGGCTTGTAAAAAATTTATTTTAGCTTTATTTACGCCTTTACTTTTAGCCATCCAAAAGAAACCGCCGTAATAACGGCGACAATGACAATAATGACGAATACGAGCGCTAAATTTTGGCTGGCTAATAAATTCATACGCGGTTATATTACCCCTTCTAAAAAACTTTGTCAAATTTATATAACAAAAAATTATTCTTTATCGTTTTCATCTTTAGTCATAAAAAATTTGGCTAACACTACGGCAAAAGCGGATAACAAAGTCGCAATCAGCACGATTGGCTTATTGATTGTTTTTACTATTTGTTTCATACCAAAATTATAAAAAATTATTCATTTAACAGGGCTTGTTTTTTCTCCCAATTTTTATCATAGACCACTTCGTCATAAGGCAAAGTGTATTTATGCAGTTCGCTTTCGTCAAACCAAATTTCAATTTCGCGCTTCGCTTCTTCCGCGTTGCCGGAAGCGTGGATTAAGTTGCGGATGGCGCGGTCGTCCGCGTCGCTCATGTAGTAGGAATCAAGCGCAAAATCGCCCCGTATCGTGCCCGGCGCCGCCGACAGCGGATCGGTTGAGCCGACAAGTTTGCGCACCAATTCCGCCGCGTGCGCCCCTTGCAAAACTATCGCCACTACCGGTCCGGCGGCTAAAAAACTCAATAAATTTTCCTGCACGTGTTTGCCTATTTCTAGCGGCGTTTTATCGACTTTAATTCCTTTTTTTTCATAACCCTTCAGCGCTTTATTGCCGACGTCTTCCAGCCACTCGGTATTAGCCGGGTCATAATGCCGGTTCACTATTTCATCGCTCGGCCAAACCATTTTCATTGCTTTTATTTTTAAGCTTACGCGCTCAAAACGGCGGATTATTTCACCGACCAAGCCCCGCTGAACTCCGTCTCCTTTGATTAAAACTAACGTTTGTTCTTCTTTAAAATGCGTCATAAATTAAATTGCTTATTTTATATATTTTTTAACTTTTTCGCTTACTTGCGCGGGAGTAAAATCGGCTTTTACCCAATAATCGGCCGTGCCGATTTTTTTTCCCCGTTCTCTATCCTCGTCTTGGCCCAAATTCGTCAGCATCACTACCGCGATGCCTTTAGTCGCCGCGTCAATTTTTAATTTTTCCAGCACGCCGAAACCGTCAAGTTTTGGCAGTATAATATCCAATAAAATCAAGTTAGGCAACTCCCGCGCCGCGAGCTTTAGCCCTTCTTCCCCATCCGGCGCAATAACGACGGCATAGCCCTCTTTTTCCAAACTGCCTTTATACATATTGGAAATAGTGGCGTCGTCTTCAATGATAAGAATCTTCTTTTTGTTTTCCGCCATGTTTGTTTTTTTTAGTTAATAACTGACCTCTATTATAGCAAAACACCCTAAAATTACAAATGTCAAATTTCTAATACTTTGACATTAGGATTTTGACATTGATTTGACATTTGTCATTTTGAAATTTGTCATTTACCCTACTACATACTCCCCTGTTTTTTCTATTCTTTCCAATAGTTTTGGATATTTTTCAATCCCCTCACTGGCAATATTCTCCGCCGCTTCTTTGGTTTCTTTGATCAGAGTGTAGTCGTTTAGCGTTGCGATTTTAAATTCCGGAAATCCCTTTTGCGCCGTGCCATAAACTTCGCCCGGACCGCGTTGGCGCAAATCTGCTTCCGCCAGTTTAAAACCGTCGTTGCTTTTGGTAAAAATCGTCAGACGGTTGCGGGTTTGTTCGTTTAAACTTTCAGTAAATAATAAACAATATGATTGATGCGCGCTCCGGCCCACGCGGCCGCGGAACTGGTGCAGTTGCGCGAGCCCAAAACGCTCCGCGCCCTCAATTATCATCACACTCGCGTTCGGCGCGTCCACGCCGACTTCCACAACCGAGGTGGAAACTAAAATTTTAACATCATTAGCCAAAAATTCCCGCATGATTTTTTCTTTTTCCGGCGGCTTTAACCGGCCGTGCAAATAAGCAATTTTAAGTTCCGGAAAAACATGTTCGTTTAATTTTTTATATTCTTCTTCCACTGACTTTACTCCCAGCTTGTCTGACGGGCTGATTAACGGGCAAACGACGAATGCTTGCCGGCCGTTCGCGATTTCTTTTTTGATAAAATCATACGCTCCCGGCCGCTTTGGTTCCGGCACTAAGAATGTGGCAATTTTTTTCCGTCCCTTAGGCAGTTCGTTAATGATTGATAAATCCAAATCGCCGTAAATCACCTGCGCTAAACTGCGCGGTATCGGGGTCGCGGTCATTGATAATAAATGCGGAATTATCAACTTATTTCCGGACTTTTGCCGCAGCGCCTGCCGCTGTTCCACGCCAAAACGATGCTGTTCGTCAATCACGGCAAGCGCTAAATCGCGGAATTCCACGGCTTCCTGAATTAACGCGTGCGTTCCCACCACGATTTCTGTTTTTCCATCTTTCACTGCTTTTAATAATTTTTCTTTGCTAACATCAAGTTGTAAGTCGTAAGACTTAAGACTTACGACTTTACGGTTTGTCCGCGTAAATAGTCCCATACTAATATCAACGCCCTTAAATAATTTTGCCAGCGTTTCAAAATGCTGCCCGGCTAATATTTCCGTCGGTACGAGTAGCGCGCTCTGTTTTTTGTTTAAAGCGACATTTAGCATCGCAATCGCCGCCGTGACGGTTTTGCCGCTGCCCACATCGCCTTCCAAAAGCCGCGCCATCGGTTTGTCTTGTCCGATGTCTTTGATAATTTCCCACGCCGCTTTTTTTTGCGCCGCCGTAAGTTTAAACGGCAAACTCTGCACGAATTTATTCGTCTCCTCTTTAAAAAATTTAATTATGGCTGATTTCTGATTTTTAATTTCTAATTTCTGAATTTGCGTTTTTAACTGCAATAAAAATAATTCCTCAAACTGTAGTCTTCGCCGCGCGCGGATAAGTATTTCTTGAGACTGTGGGAAGTGAATATTGACCAAAGCTTTAGCTAAATCTAACAACTGATATTTTCTCCTCGTTGCCTCCGGTAAAATATCTTCAAATTGCGAGGCCGCGCCAATGATTGATTTGATTAAAAACCGCGCTTGTTTATTGGTTAAATTAGCGGTTACGTGATAGATAGGCACAAGGCCGGTCGTATGCGCTAATTTTCCCAAGCCGATTTTTTCGTATTCCGGTGCTACCATTTCTAATCCTAAAAAACCGCCCTGAACGATACCCGCAAGCGATACTTTATCTCCTGCTTTTAAATTTTTGCCGATAAAGGGCTGATTAAACCAAGCGACTTTAAGCTGGCCGGTGCCATCGTTAATCAACGCTTCGGTTATCATCATGCGTTTTTGAAAACTGCGCTTATTTTGAATAAATTCAAGTTCACCCTGTATATTAGCCGTGATGCCGGGTTTTAAATCTTTAATCGCGACCGTTTGGCTGTAATCTTCGTAACGAAATGGATAATATTGCAATAAATCTTGCGCGGTTTTTATTTCCAGCCGCTGCAGCTTTTTTGCCGTGGCCGCGCCGATTTTATTAATTTGTTCTACGGGAGTAGATAAAGTTATCATAAAACGTTTACCGCTATATTAGCATAATATCTATCATTAAAAAACGGCAACAGGGTTGACATTGCCGATTGACATACTAACTAACTTAAAATAATTTTTATTTAAGCTTTTATCCCAAACCAGGCGCGCAGCACCAAACCGACGCCGAAGGAAAACGCCGCCACACCAAAGCTGATGCTAAGCATCTCCCAAAACAGCATCCGAAATTTCAAATCTTTAGTGACGGCGTTGAAATAAGTGAAGATAAAAATAATAATCACGGCGTTGACTAAAGTCCAAATCAGGGCAGTCACGTAATGGGTCAAAATTAAATACGGAAAAATTAAAAACAAAACGGTAAAAATATAAGCGGTGCCGGTGTAAAGCGCGGAAGTAAATGGCTGGCCGTCTCCCTCGTGTTTTTTGGCTAAATATTCAGAGGCGGCCATGGAAAAAGAGGCAGCGATGCCAGTGACCAATCCGGCCAGCGCCACGAGCTTAGTATTTTGCAAAGCAAAACTTAAACCGGCGAGCGCGCCAGTTAATTCTACCAGCGCGTCATTGAGACCTAATACCATCGAACCCATATAATCCAGTTTAGCTTCTTGGATCATAGCGATTAGCTTCTGTTCGTGCCGCTGTTCATCCACTTTTAAAACCGACATTATTTCTGGCCGTTCGTTTTCCACTTTAGCATAAGCGCTTTGAGCAAATTTTTCGCCTTTTTCCATTAATTTAACTGCGAACGTCAAACCGAAAATTCTCGCCAGTGCGGTATATTTAATAATCAGCCAGCGGTTAGGTTGAATGTCTTCGGCCGTTAACTGCTTTAGCATGTTATAATGCTTTTTTTCGTCCGCGGAGATCTGATGCAAAACGTCTTGATTATCGCCCTTAACCAACCGGCTTAAGTAATTATAAACATGCCATTCAGTTATTTCATTGCGCTGGAAATTTAGGATAAGTTGTTTTATTTGAGCGTCCATATCAAATATTTTACCAAATTTATTTGCCTCCTACAAACAACTCCTCCGCTTTTTTCCAATTAATAATGGCTCTGTCGCCGAAAGACGTCCAAAAATTTTTTGATAAAAAATTAACAAAAATTAATCAAAAGTCATTAACTCTGGTTGACTATTGTTAACTTTTTATCACTTATCTTGATTATATCACTAAACTTGCCATTTCGTCAGCGCAATTTGGGTGAGGAAATTTCTCACACCTTAATTGAAAAGTCTAAAAAATGAGAAATTTCTGAACCGCATGTGCCGTGTTAAACGATGTAAATTTTTCATTTCATAAAATTACATCATGCTTTGTTAATTGTTAAAATAAAATTTTGCTTTTTCTGTTTTTGATTTTGGGCAGAGGGGTTAGGGGTGAATGCCCAAAATCAAAAACTCCTTGTTAGCTACTTTGTGTTTCAATATCTTCATAGTCAGATGTTGGAGTATAATCTCCAATTTTTGACTTTCTTGCTTCGTATCCAATGTCCCATTTTTAAAATTTGTGAAATTTTTTAAATATTTTTCTTGACTTTCTTTGTTGTAAAATTCATAGATAAAATAACTTCTCCATCCGACACGACTTATCGTATCAACATTGAGTATTTCTAATATTGATTTACTCTCAGTGTTAAATGAATTAGAGATCATTTCCAAGGAATCAATCTCAATAAATTTCATCCAAATTACATGGTTGGTGTTTGAATTACCAATCCATTCAAACCCATGCTAAATTCTGGCGCAACATCATTGCGATGATAAATATTTACAATCTCCCCCAGCTTTATCTATATATTTAAATCCTTTAACCGTGTTTATTTGAATAAAGCTTTCGGGATTTTTCAGTTTATTTAATTTTTGGATTGTATCACTCATAATAATTTACGATGCTATTTCAAAAATTTTTTTAACTAAACTTGTTCGTGCGTAAAACGCGCGAGTTATCGGTCGGCGCTTACCTGTTTTTGGATTTATTCCGCCCGTGCCTTTTGTGCGAGCCTGTATCCATTTTCCGTCTTTTCCGGTTAATGCGCTAAAACCTTTTTTGATAAGTTTTTCACGAATAAAGTCATAATCGGCCTTGATTTCCTTGATAAGCTCGTCATCTTCGGCAAAATCTAAACTTGCCACTTTCAATAGTTCAGCATTTTCAGAATTTTGGCCGTGCCACATCACGGCGCAAAATACAATAGATTTTAATTTCGCCCAGCAGTGACTTTCAAAAAACGAATGTTTTTTCAATTCTTCAGGATTGATCATTGTGATTGCCATTGTTTCTTTTGGCGTGAGTTCGTTTTTTATCTCGTGGAAACTTACCGATTTCAATTCATATGAAAGTCCATTTGGTGCTTTGGAAACATTATTTTCCAATCCTGCCAATCTTTCCAAAACTAAGCCTTTCCAGCCTTTGTTTTGTTTTCCTGTTTCGTAAGTTGTAATTCCGTGTTGCAAGGCAAATTTTCGCAAATCTTGCCCGATATGCTTTTTCAAATTATTTATCGCTGTTGTTCTTGTAACTATTTTCATAATATTTTTTAGAAAACTTATTTTTAATATTTTTATCCAATTCTTCAAATCTTTTGATTGATAAATCAAGATAACTTTTTTCAAGATCTATTCCGATAAAATTACGACCATAAAGATAGGCGGCAAGTCCAGTTGTCGAGCTTCCAGTAAAAGGATCTAAAATCACATCGCCCTTGTTTGTGCTTGCTAAAACAATTCTTTTTAATAAATCAGAGGGTTTTTGCGTTGGGTGTTTGCCAAATTTTTTTTCAACAGGTTTTGGCGTGTTGATTGACCAAACGGATCGCATTTGCAATCCTGGCTTTTTCAACTGATCTTCTGGCCATTCGCCATTCTTCATTAGATCGTAATTAAAAGTGTGCTTGCCTGTTTTTTCTTTTCTCGCCCAAAGTAAAGTTTCATGGCTGGCGGTAAAAAATCGGCATGATAAATTCGGCGAAGCATTTGGCTTGAACCATGCGATGTCATTAAGAAAATGATATTTGTTAATTTCTAATGCGAATCCGCATTGATAAATTGAATGGTAAGTTCCACTAATCCAAATTGTTCCGTTCGGTTTCAAAACTCGGCGGCACGCCGAAATCCACGCATTGTGAAATTCAAAATTCTTTTTTGTTCCATTGGTTAAATCCCAGTCGCCCTTTTTCACACTAACCATTTGCCCGTTTTGGCAAGTAAAACTACCACTTGAGAGAAAGTATGGTGGATCGGCAAAAATCATATCCACCGAATTTTCGGGGAGTGAGTTTAGAATTTCCAAACAATCGGATTGATATAGCTTAAACCTAGGCTTTTCGTAGTATGGTTTTTGCATATCGCTCATCTTTGCAGATTAAAATTATGTAGCTTTTGGCTACTTCTATTCTATCACAAAGTCATATAAATAAAAAACGTCTTTTTTGCGATTCCAGGAGCAAAAAAGATACCTTATACCCCTCTAAAAATAAATAAGAAAAAGCAAAATTTGCGAAGCCCTTCTTTTTTTATTTAAACTAAAAACACCCCACAAATATTGTGAGGCGTCTTTATTGTTTTAATGTTTTTATGTTCTTGTGTTTTACCTTTTCGCTCCCGAATACGCTATGGCGCGGACCGTATTCCACTCTGTTGCCGTTAGCGGATTTTTCTTAAAGACGGCTTTAAAAGTTCTTATCGCCGCTTGTTCCGATGCCAGGTTGCGTTCGGACGGCAATATTCCGTACGCTAAAATATTTATCGCCGCCTCGTCGTATTTATTAGTTAAATCCGCTTCGCGCCGATAAACCGCGCGGAAAGTAATTTTGGCTTTATTTTCCGCGATTGTATTGCGCTCGCTCGTCCAATGGCCGGTAGCGATATTTATTATGTCCTGCCAGTCGCGCACCGTCACCGGCAACTTGCCGAAAGCGGCTTTGTAGGAATTTAAAACTCCAACGCGCTCGCCCGCTCCCAGTTTGAAAGCGCTCTCGCTGCCGTAAGCGATAAAATTAGTATAAGCGTAAATGTTTAAGTTAGTTAAATTTTTGACGCCCTTGACTAAATTTTTGACATATTGATTATAAGCGGCGTTTTCTTTGGCAATAACTCTTTTGGCGAAAACGGAAGCGGCTAAAGTTTTAGCGTCGCCTTTGGCCAATATTTCCGCCTCGGTTAATTTTTGGCTAACCTCTTCCTGGCCGCTAGGCTGTCCGTTATCAACTTTGATTCCCAAAATTTCCGCCTGGCCGGCTGATAAGCTTTCTATGCGGCGGCGCTGCTCTAAAGTACGAATTATTCCGAAATCACCTAATTTGGTTATATTGGCGCTCAAAATATTATCTTTAAAAACCCCGCCCAGATTCACCCATTTTTTAACCGTCGGATCAAACCAGGCGATGCTTGATTCTTCCGGATATTTTATGCCGGACATGTCAAAAGAAATCTGCGTCGGCTTTTCTAAAGTCAAAAGATTATTATTTTTTACATTCAAACCAACGGTGAATCTTTTAAAGCCAAACAGATACATGCCGTCTCTCGCTTCTTCACTGATCTGCTCGGCAGCAGCCTTCTGCGCCACGATGCTCGCGATCACTTTGTTGGGATAGCCGGAAGAAGAAAGACCGATGTTTCCCAGACAGTCGCTCGGTAAATATAAAGAGATGTTTTTAGCTTCGCTGATGTCGGCGGTATACAAAGTGATAATCTGTCCGTCTTTAATAGTGGCGGCCGGGCTGATGCCGGACTGAACTCTAACCTGTATTAACTCAACATTATCGCGTATGGTCATAAAATCATTTTCAATTTTTGTACCATCGGACGAGGAGGAGATAATTTTTTTATTTACGGTTATTATATTGTCTCCGGTCGGCTGAGGATAGATCAAACCGACAGCCTCATTGCTGCCGCCGCCGCCACTGGTAATGGTAATTCCGCCAGAAACAACCGGACTGCCGCCGCCATTATTTGTATTGTTGTTATTGCTGGCTGCCGCCGCAAAAACCACGTTTTGCGTAGAAGAGTGGTCCAGTGTTGCGTGGTTAGTAATGATATTGACCGTTTGAGCGGTCGCGTCAGTTATAGTTAAAACTATTTGGCCGCCGTTGGAAGTGATAACTTCCGAATTAGAATTATAAGTTCCGTCGCCCGCGCCGGTCGTCACGCTAGAGATTTTGGCGTCGCCGTCAACGGTAACCGTAACGGCCTGGTCGTTCGCGCTTGCGACTTTGTTGCCGAACTGGTCTTGTACTTCAAGCGTAACGCTCACCGCATTGCCGACGGTCGCGTCAGCCGGGTTGCTGATGACGATTTTTTTAGCCGAGCCGGCGACAGTTTTAAGCAAACCAAAACTTGTACCGGTAACTCCATCGCCCGTGCCGTTAGTCACGCCAACGATATCACTACCGCTATGAATAATTTTAAAAGCATTAGTCGGGGCGGAACCAGTCGGCCTAATCTTTATGTTAGAAAAAGTTAAACTCGCCGGCGCTTGGTTAGATTCAATGTCAATGGTAACAAAAAAGAAATACGGAGACTGGGGATAAAAAGTATAATCATTGGTTATGCCCATACCGGATTGTTCCCAATTAAGAGTAATGGCGATGGGAGAATTTTGGTCTAACTCCCATTGCGAAGGCAAAATAAAATTATGGCTGCCCGCTTTTATTTCGCCGATGGTTGATTCGTTAATAGTGATTGGATTTAAAGTAATAAAACTGCCGCCGCCCTGCGCCGAGGCGCTATTATCTAAAGAAACGTTATCTCCCCCGCTAGCTGTGACAATATTTACGGCCGCGGAAACATAACCGTTACCGGCAAGAATTCCACTCACGGAAAGTAAAGAAATTAAAAGCAATAATATGCTTGTTTTTTTGTTAAAAACCCTAGAAATCTTGTGCATAATTTTATTTATTTATTTTTAAATTTATAAAAAATGTCCTATTAATATATGCTATTTTTAAAATTTTGTCAATACTACCCGTTTCTATTGACATTTTTATGCTTTTTTGCTAATATAAAACGACTGCCTCTTAATATTTTGAGGGGTAGCGTTCTTACAAAATAACTTTTTTAAAGTTATAAATAAAAAATCTCAAGAACAAAGGAGAATGTATCATGAAAAAAATGCTGCATGGAATGATGATAGTGATAGTAATGGTTCTCACTGCATCGCAAATGGGAATGGCAGGCTATGCGCCGCCGGCTAATACCCCCTTTACGGGGGTAAGTTGTAATTTTACAACATTTTCGTCGTCACAGAATTATACTGTAGCGGTAAAGATATCTCTGGTGCGGATGAATTATCCGCTCAATCCGGAGATCCGTTATGTGTGGTCGTTCACCCAAACATTCAGCGGCGATAAAAATTTATCGCTAAATGATTTCCCAACATGGCAAACGGGTAGCACTGGATGGGTACCGTTATCCACTATCCAAAATACAATTCCTTACAACGGCATGATCGTACAGGAGGTGGATTTTGTATTAGGTTCAGGAGTATTGCTAGGGACAGTTAACGCTAATGGCGTTATTTACACCATTAACACTCCTACACCAATACTGCCAACGCCGATACCTCCAACGCCGGTTCCGACTCCGACCAATACGCTGACAAGTACGCCAACATTTACATCAACTCCGACATTCACGCCAATAGCAACGCCGGTTCCGACCGCGACGCCAATCGCAACGCCGACGAGTACGCCGACGAGTACTCCGACATTCACGCCGACGGCAACGCCGACGAATACGCCGACGAGTACTCCGACATTCACGCCGACGGCAACGCCGACGAATACGCCGACGAGTACTCCGACATTCACGCCGGTTCCGACGAACACGCCAATACCTCCAACGCCGATACCAGTTTCGCCAACGCCGGTTCCGACTCCGATTCCGCCGGCGCCGCCAACGATTAAATTGAGTGGAACCGATTTTACTTTTTTAGTCGGGAGGTATAATAGCCTCACTGTTACCGGCAATGATATTAACGGAAACACTCTGTTAATATCGGTAATGGCTATTAGCGGCAATCCGGATGGAGCGGAATTAAAAAATAATTCCGGTCCCGTTCCGGTAACCGCCATCTACTCTTGGCAACCGAGAGAAGATCAAATTGGCAATTACGAGGTAAGGTTTGAGGCGTGGGATTTAGTTTTCGGTCCGGTCTCTTCGCCAACGGTAAAAATAAAGGTAATGAGACAACCGCCGACGCCAACGCCTGCGCCAACCAATACGCCTCTGCCGCCTCCGCCACCGAGGCCGACTAACACGCCGACCTGGACGAATACGCCTTTGCCGCCGACAATGACGCCGACGCCGAGCCAAACGCCGACGCCGACAATAAAAACACCTGAAATTAGTTTAACGGCTGAAGTGCCGGCAATTCTCTGGGCGGAAAAAATATCAAGCGTCATGATAAACCAAACAACCCCGCCGATTATATTAACCACTCGCTACGATGAAGTTTTACTGAATGTCAGAATAACCGCCGGGGACGGTGAATTGGTTAGCGCCAGTTTAATACCCGGCACAACCAAATTCTATTCGTTGGAATCAGACCGAAAAGCCACGGAGATAAATATCTCCATGATGGCTTGGTACAACAATTTCGGTCAGTCGTCTCCAGTTATCGTAAGTGTTACGGAGGATGTTGACGGAAAAGTAGAAACAAGGAATTTAATAATGGCGATTGTAAGAGTAACGTCGCTGTTAAACATTCCCACGCCAACTCCAGTTCCTCCAGCAACGCCGACATCGACAAACACGCCAATACCGACGGCTACGCCGACATCGACCGTAACGCCATTGCCGAGCAGTACGCCGACCGTAACGCCGACGAATACGCCGGTGCCAGGAAATAAACCGCCGGAAATTACCATTTATTATCCTTATTCTTCTTCAGAATTTAACTTTTTAAAAGGATTTGAAGACAAAGCTACGAGAAAAATTTCAGAAGAAAAAATAGGGATAGAAGTGATAGATCCGGACAAAGGGCCGTTTACGGCCGGAGAAGTTAGCCAATTGGCTAACTGGAAGGTTAGCGGAGATACGAATAAATTAAATGAATTCTATCCGCACGAATTCTTCGGCAAAAAAATCTATTGCCGGATCCTATTAAAAACGAATGTCGTCGGTAACTTCGCGATAACAATCACGGTATTCGATGGTAGCCACTGGAGTGAGCCGTTCGTTCTGAGGTGGAATGTTTGGGATGGTGTTTTGCCGACTAATACGCCGACAAGCACGGTAACGCAAACTCCAACCGCGACGCCGACCATTATTTCGGACGCGACGGCAACGCCGACAATAACGCCGGTACCTACTTCGACGGCAACTGCGGTAGCGACGAGTACGCCGCTAATGCCGAGTTCAACAAAGACGGCGACGGCAGTAAAGCCGACATTGAAGCCGACGGCGACAAATACGCCGATTCCGACTTCAACGCGGACGCCGACGGTTGCGCCGACGAAACCGACGACAACGGCAACTCCGACATTGAAGCCGACGGCGACGAACACGCCCAAACCGATTCCGACTTCAACGCGGACGCCGACGGTTGCGCCGACGAACACGCCCAAACCGATTCCAACGGCTACGCCGACGATAGCGCCAATATGGCATGTTGGCGTATACGACAATGAGTCGTCCGTCCATGATTTTAGCTTGACTGGCGAAGATTACGATGACGCCGGAAAAGCGGAATTGGATATTTTCTGGCGGGCAAAAGACGACAACGCTAACATACAGAATATTAAAGACATCCATGTATATGTTAGCGCGGATGGTGGAGACTTTGTATTTCTTGGCCAGACTTTTGTCGGTAGCGAAAGTCATTTTGTTTGGCGCAAGCCTGCTACGACTAATACCGGAATTGCTAAACCTTTCCGGGACGGACCTAAGTTCGGTATAGTTTACCGGTTCAAAGTTTATTTCTTATACACTACTTTATCCGGTGAACCAGCACATTATGGGCCGTTTGAGAATTACGCGCCCATAACAATAAAGATGAACGCGACGCCGACATTGAAACCGACGGTGACAAAGACGCCGGTGCCAAATATTGTATTACCGACTCAAACGCCAGCATCTACGGCAACATCAACGACAACGCCGAAACCGGTAGCAACGCCGACATTGAGACCGACGGCGACAAAGACGCCGCTGATTCCGAGCCCGACAAAGTCGCCGACTATAGTAATAGCGACGCCAAAACCGACAGCAACGCTGACGGCGACGTCAAAAGCAACGGTAATACCGACGAGGACGCCGACGAAAACTCCGAAACCGATAATTATTCCTACCCCAACGCCTAGCGCCACGCCAACGGCGACGCCGACGGAAGTGCCGCTGGAGTGGTGGGACCGAGCTCCGGTCTACAACTCTTTTGAAAAAAAAGAGTTGATACATTGGGTGCGAGGACAGGAAGACATGCCGGGCGAAACAAAATGGCGAGCGCCCCATCCGGTAAAAGGATGGGTGCAAAAAGAAGATATTCCCTCTGACGGTTATTTAGTTTTAACCGCCGATGGAACTCCGAACAATCTTCCGGCCCACTTCATTTATTCAATTTTCTTAAGCACCCAAGCGGTGCCGTACATCGCCATAGGCATGTATGATGAAAACGAAAACGGCGGAAATGTCGCTTTCCTGCCGGTCGCCGGATATAGAGGTAAAAATAACGATATGTATTGGCTGGCTCCTTCAGCCATGCCAATGCCCGCCGTTCAGCCTCTTGGAAGATTCACGGGTCATTTCGTAACCTACGATCTGCGGGAAATCTTTCAGTACTTGCCGGCGGAAGCGCAAGACATTGGGAAAGAGCATTTTGTGACCGACGGAATTCATTTTTTCTGCCAGTCAAATGACGGCTCTGCCCCGCTTCTGCCGGTGGATTACATCGCCGGACTAACGGAGAAACAAATTCAAGAGCCGGCATGGCAAGGGCATTTAGCTGTGCTTCAGCCGATGTTTTCCGTAACGCCCAAAATGTTCTTTGTAATGCCGCAGACGATTTTGCAGAAACCGACGCAAGAGCTGGAAGTAAAATATGTGCTTCCCTCTCTTGAAACTCTGCAAAAAGCATCGGGCGATGCCCCGATGCATCTGATTAATCCCGCCGGTTATGCCAGTTATAAAAAATAACCGGCGTTAGTTCTTTATTATAAATTCAAAGCCGAGCGCATAAAAACGCTCGGCCTTTTTTTATCTTAAAAATAAAAATTTTTACAAATTTGACAAAACTTCCGCCGTAAACATTCTCTGTGGATAAAATAATTTTGAACTTGACAAATATAGAGCTTATATCGTACAATACGAACGCTACGGCAAGTAGTTTCTACTGCTTGTTATAACAGCATTTTTTAGCTATTTCCAAACAAAATAGTGTCCTGCCTTTATCTTATCTACTTCATTATTCCCGACCTCCCCGCCTTTCGGGCACCCCCGACCCCCTCTAACTCCCCCTTATAAAGGGGGAGAATAAGAGGGGAATAAATGTCAGTTCTGTATTGTTCAGGGGTCGTGTTCGGGGAAGCGGAAGGGGTTAATAATATTAGTTTAGAATATGGCAGGGTTTTGTTTTTTACAATTCACTCCGTGGAATAATTTGCTTTTAGCAAATTAAAAAATCTCTGATTTTTTTTATTCCACGGGGTAAAATAAAAACTGCCAGCTGATAAATCCCCACACCTTTCTGAGGTGTAGGGATAAAGCGGCAGAAAAAAATTTACAGAAAAAGCAGAGAGGGGCTTATTATGAAAGAAATTCTAAAATCCAAGGAAAGGGGGAAAATCATATGGCGGAAAAAATGCATTACCTAGAAGTTGTTTATGTTGAAAAAAACGGCGATGACGCGACTGGCGACGGCAGTAAGGAAAAGCCCTTTGCCACTATCCAGAAAGGTCTTGACGCCGCGGCAAACAACGGCACGGTTTTTTTGGAGCATACTGTTAGTCTCAATTCGATTGAGACATATAACAAAAACATCCATATAGAGCCGTGGGTGAAATAAAAATTAAAATCAGGAGCATCGCGAATGTCAGAAGTGAGAATATTTTTTGTTGGGTATGAGGGACGCGGTCCGCCTTGCGGACTTAAAAAATCTTATTTGGCCAAAGGCCAAGGAGAAAAAGAAGTGAGTAAAGAAAGCAAAAAGCAAAGTAGTTTCGTAAGTTTTTTGGGGCTGGCGATTTTCCTTTTGGGATTCGTCAGCGGAGCGAGTGCGCAGACCGCAACCACACTAACCGTTACTCCCTCATCGGAGACATACGGCCAAACCAGCGCTACGCTAACCGCCACGCTAACAGTAACGGCTGGCGGAGCGGCCGTCACCGGACAAACCGTTAACTTTACAGTTAATAGCGTAAGTGTGGGAAGCGGCGTCACTAATAGTAGCGGCGTTGCTACTGTAAGTAGTGTTAACCTCTCTGGTATTGTCGTGGGAACTTACACCAACTACATTGGTGCAAGTTTTGCCGGCGGGGGAGGTTATGGCCTAAGTAACGGTAGCGCGGATTTGACGGTAACGGCGAAAGCTC
>PFAS01000006.1:36647-36934 GCA_002778635.1 Candidatus Falkowbacteria bacterium CG10_big_fil_rev_8_21_14_0_10_43_11
ACACCAACTACAGTCTGACCCAACCGACCTTGAGCGCGAACATTACCGCCGCTCCGCTGGCCATCACCGGACTGACTGGTAATGACAAAGCGTACGACCGCAACACCGACGCCACAGCTTCCGGCACCGCGGCTCTTTCGGGAGTCGTATCCGGAGATACTGTGAACCTAGGTGGCACGGCTACTTACACCTTCGCCTCAGCTGACGTGGGAACTGGAGTTAGCATCGCAGTCGCTGGTTTCACCATCGATAACACCAACTACAGTCTGACCCAACCGACCTTGAGC
>PFAS01000006.1:36971-52963 GCA_002778635.1 Candidatus Falkowbacteria bacterium CG10_big_fil_rev_8_21_14_0_10_43_11
CACGAGTAACCGGCGAAACTGTTGGGACTTACGCCATCACGCAGGGTACTCTGACAGCAGGTAGCAACTATAATCTGACATTCGTCAGCGCTGATTTAACAATCACAGAAAAAACCACTCCAACCATCTCCGTTACCAACTCGCCCGTTACCTACAACAGAACGGCGCAGGCGGCAACGGTTGTCGGTTCGGTGGCTGGTACAGTCAGTAACATAAAATATAACACTTCCGCGACTGTGCCGACTAATGCCGGTACCTACGCGGTAACGGCTGACTTTGTACCGGACGACACTGTGAATTACGCAAGTTTAACCGGCGCATCGGCTGGCAACTTTATAATTAGTAAAGTTGTTCTCACAATCTCCGGTGTAACAATCCCCGACAAAACTTACGACGGCAACGCGCTCGGAACATTAAATACTTCCAGTGTCAGCCTTGTAGGTGTGATATCAGGGGATACCGTAAATATTGACAACAGTTCGACAGTAGTGACCTTTAACAAAAGCATTAGCGTTGCTAATAACATCTCCGTTACCGTTACCGGCCTGGCCGCGAGCGGACCTGACAGTGGAAATTATACTGTCAGTCAGCCGTCCGGACTTACTGGCAACATCGTAGCTAAATCCATCGGTATTACCGGCATAACCGGTAGCAATCGCGCCTATAACGGCACGATAGATGCCAGCTTTACTGGCACAGCCGTGCTGGTAAGCGCTGACATTGTCGGAACTGACGATGTTATCCTGACTGGTACGCCGGTAGCAGTTTTTGCTGATACCAATGTAGGCATAGGCAAAATTATCATGGTAAGCGGATATAGCTTGGGTGGTATAGATAAGGATAATTATTCCCTTACTCAACCCACTTTAACAGCTACTATCACGGCAAAAAGTATTACGGTCACGGCGGACGCTAAAAGTAAAATCATAGGTGATTCTGACCCGGCGCTAACTTATAGTGTTTCGCCGACATTAATTATTGGTGACAGTTTTACCGGCGCGCTTACTCGCGCGGCTGGCGAAAGTGCTAGTACTTATGCTATTTTAATAGGCACTTTAAGTGCCGGTACTAACTATAATATAACTTATGTTGGCGCAATATTGACGATTAATCCGGCGCCAACGGCTACACCAACCAATACTCCGGTACCTCCGGCAACGGTGACAAATACGCCGACCAAAACATTTACGCCGGTACCGCCGGCAACGAGTACGCCAACGAAAACAAGTACGCCTATGCCGCCAACACCAACGAAAACAAGCGTGATAGGGCCGAGTTCTACCCCTGCCCCCACTCCGGTTCCCGTTAATCATGCTCCAACCTTGTATGTCATCATCGATAAAACGATTGGTGAGGGTGAGTTGTTAACATTTAGAGCTGAGGCGTGGGACCAAGATGGCGACAGTTTCAGTTTTAGTTCTCAGAATTTACCTGAGGGAGCCACTTTTGATTCTATAGGGAACTTTAGTTGGCGTCCGAACCACCAACAAGCTGATAAATATAATGTATATTTATCAGTATCAGACCAACATAACTATAGCAATTCCCAAAGAGTTGTAATTACCGTGCAGGAGCGGGAAGAATCAACTCCTACTCCAACATTGCCGCCAACAAATACGCCGGTTCCGACGAATACGCCGACTATAGTAATAGCGACGCAAAAACCGACGGCAACGGCCACTCCGATTCCGACCAGTACGCCTACGGCGACGAATACGGCTGTTCCAACGGCTACGCCTACAATAACGCCGAATGTAAACAACCAGCCGCCGGTAATTTCTTTATCTTCTCCGGCTGGCGTATTAAGCCCGGCTAATGTTAACTTTAAGCAGGGCGAGTATGTTAAATTGGTTGCTGGAGTAGATGACTCAGACGGACCAAATTCGGCAGAACAGATGGCTTTGCCGAGCAGCTGGGTAATTATTGGCGACACAAACAAAGCGGAAATAAAGTATCTTGCCTATAATAAAAAGGTATGGCTGGGATTGACCCTATCAACCACGCAAGTAGGGCAATATACTTTAAACCTGACGGTATATGACGGCAACAAAACCAGTGAGGTGTTTATCATCAACTGGGCCGTCATGAAAGTTGTCCCGCCGACGATAGAGTTAATGTCTGCCAGCCAAGCGTTAGGAAGTGTTTTACAGGACAGTAATCTGTCATTACAGATTGAATCTGTAAACAAATACGAAACGCAAGCGGCAAATATAGTCGTTCCGGTAACAGCACCGGTAGTGGATAGTTCAGTTGCAAGTGTAGGCAATCAAGCTATCATGACCCTTACGGCTGATACCAGCAATATGGGTTCGTTCCAGTTTGAGGTATATGCTTATGCCAGCGACGGCAAAACGCACTCGACTTTGGTTATTTCGTACACGGTAGCGACGGCACCAACGGCAACTCCAGTTCCGACGGCAACCAAAACTCCGGTTCCGCCTACGAATACGCCAAAACCAACGGCGACCGCAACGGCTATTCCGACAAATACGCCAGCGCTACCGATGGCAACAAAAACGCCGGGAGCAGTTATTCCTCCGACGAACACGCCGATAATGGCTATCCCAACGCCGGTGCCACCGACAAGCACGCCAACTTTCATTCCAACCGCGACGCCTATTCCGGCGCCATGGAATGTGGTGGCGGAGATTACCGACAAAACAGATGCTGAAGTAATGATAACGCTAACTTGGGAATCAGGCGCTGCCAGTGGCTTCGCGATTCATGCTTATAAAAATATAAGCGTGTATATGGGAGCCACAAGAGCAGAAGGCGCGCAACGGTCACAAGCATTCACTTTTGACTATGAGGATTTAAATAGTTTTAAATTCTATATCGCTCAAGTGAATCAGGATGGCAGTTTGCGCACCTCTTTTACCCCATCCAACGGAGTAATTGTGGCAGCCGAACCAGTTGTCATTCCCAAACCAGTAAAACCGGCCTGGGTGATAGCCGAACAAATTAACCCCACCCAAGTTATAATCGCTTGGGCGACAGACGAGTCTAATGTCGGCTACGACATAAACACTTACCTGCCTGGTAATGTTTATGTCCCAAAATTCAGCGGCCGAATCGCCGGAGCAACTGGGGAACAACTGCTGAATTTAACGCCGGACGACGGAGGTATTTATACCTACTATGTCCGCGGATTAAACGCTTTGGGCGTGCCGAGTGATTGGATAAAATCCGAACCGCTTACGGTCATCGCTCCCCCGCAGCCTTTTGTGGTGAGCGTCTACGACACCGCCGCGTCCACTAAAAATATTAGCGGCGCGACCGATTACGACGCATTGGAAAACCGCCAGCTGGCAATCAGCTGGGTGGATAATTCCAACGAACAAGTCAGCGGCTACCATATTTATGTAGCTACTGAAACAACTGACACCAGAGGAATATTCCTCGGATTTACGAGCCGTACCGGCACAATGCTTGAGTGGAAAGCAGGTAATCCTTCTATCGCGCCTAAATTCCGCTCCGGTCCCGACTTTGGCGATAAAAAATTCCTGGTTTTCGCTTTACGAACAGGAAAAGCGCCATTAGGGCCGTTCTCAAGCGGAATGGTAAAGTTAGCGCCGACGGTGATAATCACGGACAACCTGGATTCGTTGGCTGATTTAAGCAACGGCCAGGACGCGGATCCGGCAAACGCCCGTGAACTCGCACTGCGTTGGGATAATTTTGACGGCAGCAACATTGACGCCGCTAACATTAAGTACTTCCATGTTTATGCGCGAGTGAACGGCGCCGGAAATTTCTTCTACTTAGGGGTGGTAGCTGATCCAATAAACACATCGTTTATTTGGAAGCAGACTACTGCCGGTAGCACCGCAGCGGCTTTCCGTAACGGACCACAATTTGGTAACTCATACGAATTTAAACTTTACCCAGTGAAAAAAGTATTTGAAGCAGGGGTAGAAAGAACATTCTATGGACCATTCCAGACCGCCGGACCGGTGCAGTTCATCCAGCAGTAATTAGTTCTTTAAATTTATACAGTTCTTTTTTGACAATCAGGGCTCAATTCCTTTCGGGAATTGAGCCCATTTTTTTACCCTGTGAAATAAATTTTAATTTTCTATCTTGCAAAATCTGCCAATAATTCAAGTTCTTTTGGATTGGCTAGCTTATTTCTTTTTAAAATATCCAAATTTTTTAATTTCCAACTCTTATCTCGCTCTCGGTCGCCTTTGACAACGGAGATGATGTCTCCTTTCTGGTCGGCTAACTTGCTGTCTAATGTACTATCAATATATCTTTTCATCTCATCAGTGTGTTCGCCCTTGATATATTCAATAATATCGCCTTTCTGGTCGGATAATTTACTGTCAATATACGCTTTCATTTCATGAGTATGCTGGGAAAGCTTTGTATCTATTTTTTCATCCATTATATGTTCCATCGCCGGCAATAAAACATCTTCAGTAAAAGTCCCTAAAACTTCCACCAACTCTTTTTTAGTAACCGGATTGTTTTGATTATTTTTTATCATACATTTTACATAATAAGATAATCTTATTTCTTAGTCAACCGCTACTATTTATTGGCTCGTCCACAATAACAGAATTTGCTTTCTTGTTTTAATGTTCTCGTGTTTTAATGTTTTAATGTCTCCTTAAACTCCTCCACCATCGGCACCTGTTCCGGGTCCAGACCGTAACTTTGCGCTAAACTAACCGCCGCGAAGTCCGCGAGTACGAGCGAAGCAAACGCCTTTTGCCAAAAATTCTTCCCTGCCAATTCTATTATTTCTACCGCTAGTCCCCGGTCCTGATATAATTTTTGCAAAATGGCCAGCCGCTTTAAATTGCGCGGCTCGTCCGCGTTGTCGCGCAAGAATATAAAATAAAATTTCTCTGACAAATTTTTGGTCGCGTCTTTTATATCCAACCCTGTCATCTCGTTATGGTTTAATTCCGGCAAGACATTATGGAACGCGGGAATTTTACCGGTTTCGTTAAAAATAATTTTCCAGTTTAACGCAATCGCGCGATTGCCCGTAGTAGCGTAAATTATCGGCACGCGCCCTTTTAGCCTGTTCGCCAATTCCCTGCCCGCTTGTTCATATTCCCGCGGCAATAAAATTTTCTTTAATTCTTTCGTTTCCTTCAGCGCCTCGCGCGCGCCAATTAATTTTAACATCGCTTTTAAACTGTAACCCAAGGCCGAGCGCGGCTGAATGCCCGTGTCCGGAATTTGGATGTAAGGCAAATTATTTTCTTTCGCTAGCGCCAATAATTTTCCGCCGACCGCAATTACCGCCACGGATAAATTTTTCGTAAGCGCCGAATTTAGTCCGTCAATCACCTCTTCCGTATTGCCGGAATAAGAACTGGCGATAATCAAACTTTTCTGCAAATCTTTTTCGCTTATTTTCGGCAAGCCGTAATCGCTATGGATTTTGAGGTTTATTGTCTGGTCGCAGGACAAGATTAAATCCGCGGCCAGGTGCGAGCCGCCCATGCCTAGCAAAATAAACTGCTTATGCCTTTTAAATTTATCCTTGTTTTCAATTTTTGGCGTCCAACTAAATTGTTTGGGTAAGTTGTTGATTGCGTCTTGCATCATATAGCTAGTTAAAAGTTTATAAAGTCCTTAAAGTCTATAAAGTCAAAATTCCTTAACTTTATGGACTTTCAACTTTATGGACTTTACAGACTAATAGTATCACTTTCCCCGCTTTTGCGCAAAAAAAGACGGTCAAGCGATTTGCCTAACCGTCGTTGATTTTAATAAACTTTAAACTTAATTTTTACTCTCGCAACACTCTCGTTTCCATTTGGCGCTGTCCCGCGGATGACAGTAAAGACCAAATATAGGGCTCATTGCCTATTTTATGCAAATCCTCAATTGTAGCCGCGCCTACATGCGATAATCCGCCGCAGATTAGTTCCTCGTCTTGCGGCCACCAACTTTTTAGCGGACCGCGGCATTCAACAAAACCTTCAACCCCTTCCGGCGCTTGTTTGCCCGTTCCGTAACGAAAGCTAGCTGATCGATCGCGGATAGCGCCGCGTGAAGCCATTCCGCGATAATAAACAAGGTCGCCAGCTCTCGCTCCGCTGTCAACGGCGGCTAAAGACTCCTGCGCCGCCGCGAAATATTTTCCCGCCATGCATAGATGCGCTCCCGCCGCCAGCGCTTTAACAATTTGACCGGTATTATTAATGCCGCCATCAGCAATAATAATCGGCGCATGTTTTCCCTCGCTGATTAAATATTCGCGGGTGCAAACGCACTCCCGAATAAGACTAAACATCGGAACGCCAACGCCGGTAACAAGCGAGGTGGTGCAAATTGAGCCGGAACCGATACCAACTTTGACCGCGTCAACGCCAACTTCCGCCAGCCGCAAATACCCGTCAATGCTGGCGACATTGCCGGCAATAACCGCCGCGCCGTAAAGTTCCGCTATTGTTACGATTATTTTTACGATTTTGTCCGCTTGCTCAATGACTGGGGGGCAATTACCATGACTGGAATCAATAACAATTAAACTCACGCCCAATTCCAGTCCCTTTTTTGCCCGTTTAATGTCTTCCGGATTGACGCTCACTGCCATGCCGACCAACGGCTTGCCGTTATGATAAGCCGGTTTAGCCGGTCGGCAATCTTTACGAAAATACATCCCGCAAAATACTCCGTTGTCATCCACTACCGGTAAAACCGAACATCCGCGCTCGCTCAACAACCGCTTTCTAACAATTTCAAATTTTTCCGCCGGTTTAATTGTAATTAAATCTTTAAGCGGAGTCATCCATTTTGTCACCGGTTCAGACACGTTTTCTTTCAAGGCGGCGTTTTTAGTAAAAAGTATGCCGAGTAACTTTTTGTCCGCGTTTACTGCCGGAATAGTGCTATAATGATATTTTTGCAAAATATCAGCCGCGTCTTCAAGAGTATCGGCAGAGCCGAGAGTCTTGGGTTGATGTACAAAACAGGGACTATGATTTATTATTTGCTTAATCCATTCAAACTGTACCTCCGCTTTTTTATGGCGATAAATAATACAACCCATCCCCAGTTCAAAAGCCGCTTGGCCCAATTCGGACCCGGATAACGTATCCATCGGAGCGGTTAAAAGCGGCGCGGCCAAACGGATGTTGCCGCAACTAACGCTTAAATCAACGTCTGACGGCGCAACTTCTGAATATCTGTCGGTTAAAGCGACCTCGTCTAAACTGTAGCGCGGCAGCGGGTTGCACCTTCCCGGCTGAAAATTTGGATATATGTCTTTCATTATTTTTCTTAAAAGCCACTCGCGCTCCTCTTGACTCTGAAATTGCAGGAATTTTTTTATCATGATTATGTCCTCCGTTTTTGTTTTTAAAGACCAAAATTTTATTAAACTAAACCTACCATAAACAATAATAAAAATCAAGGGTTGCCGAAAAAAAATAAATAAGCTATAATAACAAAACCTAATTTATTAAACTTAATAATATGCTAGAAATAATCCTCACTGACCAAAACTTTGAACAAGAAGTCCTGCAGGCCAAACAGCCGGTATTAGTGGATTTTTGGGCGCCCTGGTGCGGCCCGTGCCAAATGATGGGACCGGTGATTGAAGAACTCGCGCGCGACCTGGCCGGCAAAGCCAAAGTCGGCAAACTTAATGTGGACGAAAACCAGACGACCGCGGAAAAATATAATGTCATGAGCATCCCGACTATTATCATTTTTAAAAACGGGCAAATCGCCGAAGAAATGTCCGGGGTGCAAAGCAAAGAAGCGCTTGCGGAAAAACTGAACGCTTTACTATAAACGCCTTAAAAAAAACTATAAAATAAAACAACGGTTCTCGCCGTTGTTTTAATGTTTTAATGGCTAATAGTCCCTTAATTTCTCAATTCCGCCCATCTTTTGGATTCTTTCCAAAGATTTGGCTTCAATTTGGCGGATGCGCTCGCGCGTCACGTCAAACTCCTGCCCCACTTCTTCCAGAGTATGCGCTACGCCGTCAATGAGCCCGAAGCGCATTTCCAAAATTTTGCGCTCGCGCGGCGACAATTCTTTGATGATGTCGCGCACATAATCGCGCAGCAGTTTTAACGCGGCCGCGCGGTCCGGCATCACGTTTTTTACGTCTTCAATAAAATCTTCCAGCGTAGAGTCTTCTTCGTCGTCGCCAACGGTCGTTTCCAGCGACACGGTGTCCTGCGATATTTTTATGATATGGCGGACTTTATCCACTTCTTCTCCCATTTCCGACGCGATTTCTTCAGGCATCGGCTCGCGGCCCAAATCCTGAATTAACTGCCGCTCTATTTGCTGAAATTTATTAATCGTTTCCACCATGTGCACCGGAATGCGGATGGTGCGCGACTGGTCCGCTATCGCGCGCGTAATGGCCTGCCGCACCCACCAGGTGGCGTAAGTGGAAAATTTATAGCCCTTGCGGTATTCAAATTTTTCCACCGCTTTAAACAAACCGATGTTTCCTTCCTGAATTAAATCCAACAGCGATAGCCCCTTGGCGCCCGCGAATTTTTTGGCGATGGAAACGACCAAGCGCAGATTCGCCTGAATCAGCCGGTTAGCCGCTTCTTTGTCGCCTTTCTCTTTGCGCTTCGCGAGCTCTATTTCTTCCAGACTGGAGAGCAGCGGCACCTTGCCGATTTCGCGCAGATACATCTGGATGGAATCGGCCGAGAATTCCGTAATGTCAAACTTTTTCTTGCTCGCGATGTTTTCCACTATTTCTTTAAATTTATTCTCCTGCTTATTCTGCCCCGTGCTATCCGTATTCAAAAATCCCTCCGTGCCTTCAATGATTTGAATGCCGTGTTTGTTAAGTTCCTCCAAAAAACATTCGTAATCGTAAATGTAGCTTTCCAGCGCTGGAAAAGTGAATAAGAGTTCGGTTTCCGTGACAAAACCGCGCGAACGCCCTTTAAAAATTAAATTATCCATCCGCTCGTGGTTTGGTTTTTCTTCCGCTGGCGTTTTTTCCATTGCCTTCGGGCGCGTAAATTTTGCGCTTTTGGCTTTCTGGCCAAAGCGGCGCTCGGACCGCCCGTATTTATTTTTTGGCCGCTGTTTTTTTTGCCTGTTAAAAAAAGTCTGCTTCTTTGGCTTAAAGGCAGCTTTTTTATTGGCAAATTTTTTCGGCTTATTTTTAAAATTGAGCTGCGTTTTATTTATTTTTTTTGGCATAAAAATTATTCGTCAAGCCGACGGACTTCATCGGCGATTATCTTAAACTGATCCATGAATTCTTTGACCAAAACGCCGTCTTGAGCTTGTTCCGCTCCTTCCAGCCCCCGCTCTATTCCGAGCATTTTTTTTATTAAATGCTTGCGCTTTAATTGCCGCAGAATTTTGGCTATTTCCGCCTTTGCTTCCGCGGCGTTGATTTCGTAAAAATCCTTATCGGCCAAAAGGATGATGGCATCGGCTAAATCCCGCAAACTTGCCAGTTCTTGCTCGCTCGCGGTAACATTGCCCAGCCAAACACTAAAATTATCCAAACTGAACGAGTTTGGATCACTGTTTATTTTATTATAATAAATAACCAAATTTTTGTAAAATGTCCGATTTAACTCCTCCGCGAGAACGGCGGGCGAAATTTGATTGATGACATAACTTAAATGCTCGGGAAATTTAAGGGTTAAAGCCAAAAGCGATTCGGTTAATAATTGGCTGTGGCTCACGCTTAATTCTTTATCGCCTTGGGTTTGGGGCGCGGCCGCCGTTTGGCCGCTTCGCTTTTTATTCGTTTTAACAAGCGCGTCGCGCAACGCCTGCTCGTTCACTTCCAACGCGTCCGCGAGGCGGCGAAGCCACGCGTCTTTTTCTATGCCGCTGGCAATAACATTTACCATATGCAAAAGTTTGGCCGCCGCCCGTTTCTTGTGCTCTATTTTATTCAAATCCAAATTCAGAAAAGTTTTGTCAAAATAATAATCAACCACGCTCTGCGCCCGCTCGATCGCTTGCCGAAAATCGTCCGAATTACGCCGGATGCATTCGTCCGGATCTTTGCCGCCAGGCACCTGAATTACTTTTACGTTCATTTCCTGCGCCAATGCCTGTTCAACGCCGCGCTCGGCCGCAACTTGGCCTGCCGCGTCAATATCAAAGGAAAATAAAATGTTATCGGTATAGCGCTTGATTAATTTGATTTGGTCGGAAGACAAAGCCGTGCCGGAGCTCGCGACCACATTAATAAACCCGGCTTGATGCGCGGAAATCGCATCCATCTGGCCTTCCACGATTATTGCCGCTCCCGCCTCGCGGATGGCGTTTTTGGCTTTATCCAAACCGAATAAAATTTTGCTTTTGTCGTAAATCTTCGTTTGCGGAGAGTTGATGTACTTGCCCATTTTTTCCGTCGCTTCCCGCTCCGGGCTCACTCTAGCCGTAAAAGCGACCGGATTGCCGGCGATGTCGTTTATCGGAAACATGATGCGGCCGCGGAAGCGGTTGTAATATCCCGGGCCGTTGTCTTTTTTTATCGCCAGTCCGGCTAAAAAAATTTCCTGCTCGCTAAACCCCTTGGTTTTTAAAAAATTATAAATGTCGTCCCAGCTCTCGCGGCTATAGCCGATTTGCCATTCGGCGATTATTTTTTCCGATAGTCCCCTTTTTTTTAAATACTCGCGCGCGTTCGTTGCCTCCGGCGTTTCTAATAATACTTTATGATAATATTTAACGGCCCAAACGACGGCGTCCAAGAGCCGGTTGCGCACGCTAGTTTCCTGCGGATTATACGATTGCAGCTGCACGCCGGCGCGAGGCGCGAGTTGGCGCAAGGTTTCAATAAACGACAGGCCTTCTATTTCCATGACGAACGAAAATACGTCGCCGCCTTTTTGGCAGCCAAAACAGCGCCAAATCTGCCGCTCGGGCGAGACGACGAACGAGGGTGTTTTCTCGCGGTGGAACGGGCAGCGCGCGGTAAAATTAACCCCAACCGGCTTAAGTTGTATGTATTCGCGTATTACTTCCACGATGTCCAGTCTTGATTTTATTTCTTCGGCTTGGCTCATTGACTTTTCTTATTATTTTAGTGAAATAACCTTAACATGAGATAGTAAAAATCTCAAATTGATCTTTATCTAAAATCAGGAGGTGAAAAAGCAGAATGTAAAAATTCTGCCGATTTTATTTAAAAATTCTTTTTATTTCCGGATTGATTCTCGCTATTATTTCATAATTAATCGTGCCGATTTTTTGCGCCAGCTCATCGGCGGTAATTGCCTGCCTGCCCTGCCTGCCGATCAAAATCACTTCGTCTCCTTCACGCGCGCTTTTATCAACCTCCGCCATCATTAAATTCATGCACGCCCGCCCGCGCACCGGGCAACGCTTGCCCTTTATTATTACTTCGCCGCAGTTTGATAATCTTCGGTCATAACCGTCCGCGTAACCTATGGGCAAGACAGCTACTTTAGCCGCTTTTTTAAACTGATAAGTCAAGCCATAGCCTATTTTTTCACCCGGCTTAATTTTTTTAACCTGCGCCACTTTTGTTTTCCAGGACAGCGCGGGCTTAAGATTTAATTTTCCGCTCTTAACCAGCGACCCCAGCCCATACATGGCTATCCCAATCCTAGCCATGTTAAAATTGCCGTCGCGCATAAATAAGCTGCCGGCGGAAGCGGCTACGTGCGTTATCGGAATTTTAACTCTCTTGTTTACTTTCCCAACTATCTTTCTAAATTTTTCAATTTGATGTTTGGTAAAAATTTCATTTTCAGCGTCGGCAAAATGGGAAAAAATTCCCTGAATTTTTATTTGCGGTACGCGCTGTATAATTGCAATAACGCGTTCAACTTCTTCAGGCGCAAATCCCAGCCGCCGCATGCCGGTATCAAATTTAAGATGAATCTTCAGCGCAGAGACGAGGCAATGTTTCGTTTCTGCGCAAGCCGCAATGGCTTTTATCTGTCTAATGCTATAAACCGCCAGTTCAATGTTATTTTTTATCAACTCCGGCAAATTTTTTTCCGCCCAATAGCTCAAAACTAAAATCGGCAGCTTAATTTTGGCCGCCCGCAAACTTAACGCCTCTTCATCGTTCACCACCGCCAAATAGTCCGCTAATTTTTCTTTTTCTAAAAAACGGGCCATTGGAATCATCCCGTGGCCGTAAGCGTTGCTTTTTATAACCGCCGCCACTTTATATCCATGCGGCAAAATGCCCCTTATCTCTTTGATATTATGCGCAATAGCGCGCGTATTAATTTCCACCCAAGAAAGAGAGTTCATAAAAAATATAATTTGTTTTATTTGTTGTGGATTTGTTGATTTGTGGCTATTGTTTCAACTTCAGGGAATTCGCCTGCGCTAAAATGTCAGATTCAAAAGTTGAGGTTAATTCTTTTTTTTCCGCGTATTTTTCCCGCGCCAGTTTAATTAATTTTTGCAATAAATCTTCAAACTCCACCCCGCTTTTTGCCCATAAATGATGATACAGCGTTCCCGGCATCGTATTAATTTCGTTGGCGTACATTTTTCCTTCTTTTTTATCATACAAAAAATCCACGCGGGCGGTACCGGAACAGCCGAACAGTTTAAAAATTCGCTTGGCTAATTCCTGCGCGGAACGGGTAGTTCCCTCGTCCAGCCGCGCCGGAATAACTAATTTGCTTTCCGCGTTGCCCAGTTGCGCGCCGCCTTCGTCCAAATATTTGTCTTCGTAAGAAAATAAATCGTCCCCGAATAAAGATTCCTGCAGAACTGACGCTTGCGGCTCGTCATTCCCTAATACCGCGCAAGTCACATCCATTAAATTTTCCACTCCTTCTTCCGCTAAAATTTTACCGTCGTAATGCAAAGCGACTTCAATGGCGTTTTGCAACCCTTCATTATCTTTTACTTTAGTAATGCCAATGGAAGAGCCGAGCCGAGCCGGTTTGACAAACAGCGGATATTTTAATTCCGCGATTTTTTTCATAATTATGTCTTGGTTATGTTCAAACTCATGGGCGTTAAAAGCGATAAATTTCGCGGTTAAAATATTATGCGCCAAATATAATTCTTTAGTCAAAACTTTGTCCATGGCGATGGCCGATGACGCGACGTCGCAGCCGACATACGGCAAATCGCACAGTTCAAACAGCCCTGGCGCGGTTCCATCCTCGCCGTTTTGGCCGTGAAACGCCGGAAAAGCCAAATTAATTTCTATTTCTTGGCCAAATAATCCTTTTTGCTTAAAAACCATCCGGCCGCGCGAATTTTCCAAATCCAAATAATACGGCTTTAGTTTAGTTAAATCGCCGCCATCTTTAAAGAAAGCCAGTTTGCCTAATTCTTCCCCTAAAAACCACCTGCCTTGTTTATCCAAATAAATCGGAACAACATTATAATTTAATTTTTTTAAGCCCGAAATAATAAACTCTCCGGTAATAATGGACACGTCATGCTCCGGGCTTCTGCTGCCAAAAAATACGCCTATTGTCATAAAAGTAATTTAATTTCTAAACTTCATGCTATCGCGTTTAAAAATTAATTAATTTGATTATTGTTTGCAAATTGTCCCGAGTTCTCGGGATTGAAAATTAAAAATTTTATAGGTAATTATCCGGCCAATCGTTCTGGAATAATACGACATCCCCCGCTTTGGTAATATTTTTTATTCCGGCGTGCGCGGAAGCGGCACCGTCAAAACAAATAATATTTTTTTTATCAAAACCGTTTTCCAGCAATCCTTGCTCAATATGCGGCGTCGCGCTGTTTTTAATTAAAATAACCTTGTCGGCAACTTTGCTTAATTGTTTGCCAATATTATAATGCGCTTCCTTGATTTTGCCGCCCGTTTCCACCAAGCCGGGCGTAATATAAATTTTGCGCCTATTTTTAAAATTAGCCAGCGTTTTAATTGCTTCTTTTACGCCGTTAGAATTGCCGTTGTAGCTGTCGTCAATTACTAAAACATCATTTTTGCCTTTAATTGACTGCAAGCGGTGTTCAATCGGCTTAAGGCGGGAAATTCCCCGCCTGATTTGTTCAACGGTTAGGCCTAATTCCCGCGCGATTATTATTCCGGCAATGATATCGCCAAAAATATATTCACCCAAAAACGGAGTTTTAATCAAACCGATTGGAGCCAGTCCTGATAGTTCCGCGCTCTGTCCGCTACCGTCGGTAAAAAATTTTCGGTTGGAAATTTGATAATCACGGAGATAATTGTAAGCCGCACCGTAAAAAAAAGTCTGCCGTCCGCCCAAAAAACGCTGATAATTTTTTACTACCCGCTCGTCATCCGCGTTTAAAATAATTTTAGCGTCTTTGTTGACGTTAGCGATTATTTCAAACTTGGCTTTAACCGTGTTTTCCAAGCTGCCGAATCTTTCCAGATGGCTTTCGTTGATTCCAGTCAAAACGCTGAAATTTGGCTGAATAATCCGGCATAACTTTTTTATGTCGCCGCGCCGGTACGCCCCCATTTCCAAAATCAAAACATCAACGCTTTCGTCTAATTCGTTTAAAATCAAGCGCGCGATTCCTAGGGCCGTGTTTTTGTTTTCCTCGCTTTTTAAAACTTTAAATTTTTCCGCCAGTATGCCGGCTAAAACTTCCTTTATGGTGGTTTTGCCATAACTGCCGGTAATGCCTATTACCGTTAAATTACTATATTTATTGGCCTTATTTTTGGCTAAAAAAAGAATAAATTCTTTAGCGGCTAAATCAGCCGGCCATAAAATCAATACCGCCAGCGCGGCTAAAAAGCCAAAAAAATTATAGCTTAATAAAACGGCAACGGCGAATAACGCGCAAAACCAAAATAGATTTTCCCGGCCGGCGGTATTCCAAATAAAAACCGTCAACAGCAAAAACAGCCCGGCGGAAATAAAACAGATTGCCAAAATTTTTCCGGTCCAAATTAATTCTTGCCGCGGCTGATCAAAAACTTTGAATTTTCTTTTTAACAAAATCTTTAAAAATCTGGCGATATCGTAATTTTCCAGCTGCAGCAGATAAAGTTGGGATTTAATTTTATTTTTCATTTATAAAATCAATTAAATTTTTAACAAATTCTTCCGGTTGGTCTAAAAAGCCGTAATGCCCCGCGTTTTTTAAAACAACTAATTTTGAGCCGGGAACCGATCGTTCCATGACGCGCGCCTGATTAAGCGGCGTCTCTTTGTCGTCTCCGCCCCAAATTAACAAAGTTGGCGCTTTGATTTTTCCGAGCAGCGGCGTTAAGTCCTCGTTGATAATGTTTAAAAAAGTCTGCCGCCTGTCCGGTGCGGCCAAATAATCATCCGCGCTTAATTTTTGGTAAATAATTCGGCGCGCGCCTTGCGTAATTTTTAATTGAAAAATCGGACTAACTGTTTTAGCGACAATTTTTTTTAACATTAACGAAAACGAAAACTGCCTAACGCCGGCGCTGTCGGCTAAAATTAATTTGTCTAAATAAAACGGATTTTTGGCGGCTAACTTAATTGCCACTCGCCCGCCGAAAGAATGGCCGATAATATTTACTTTATTCAGCCCTAATTTTTTTATAAAGCCGTCAACTAAGCCAGCGTAATCGCCGACCGTAAAATTTTTTTTGGGCGCTTCTGATTGACCGAACCCCGGAAAATCCGGCGCGTAAATATTATAATTTGGCAATTTTTCCGTCAGTTTTTGCCAAACGGCGCCGGCGGAGCGCCAGCCGTGCAAAAATAACAGTGTCGGGGCGCCGTCAGCTCCCGCCCGTTCATAATAGTTAACCGCTAAATTATTGATGATTATTTTTTTGGACATTTGGCGGTGCCTTTTGGTTAAAATCCGAACTTTTTTTGACGAAAATCCGAACTGCAAACTTTGACGCTCCGTCCCACCACTGTGGGACATCGGCTCGGGCGAGGCGGAATTTTTACCCCGTAGCGAACTTGTTCTGCTTCGGGGCCCCCACACCCCCCTTCCGCCTCGCCCTCGCTTCCGACGGCAATTTTTTCGGCGGGCTTAATTATTATTTCTAATTTCTATTGCTTCTTCAACCGCATTTGCTATATTCCGTGAAATCCAATCATATCTTTCTTTGCTGTTAGCTCCTG
>PFAS01000031.1 GCA_002778635.1 Candidatus Falkowbacteria bacterium CG10_big_fil_rev_8_21_14_0_10_43_11
TTTGGGATTTGCGGCGACTATTTTTTTTATAATATTTTCAATGGTTTTTGTTGGATTTTTAGGGGTTAGGCTTGACATTTTTTTAAAATTTTGTTATGCTCATTTGATAAAATATTGCTATTACATTAGCATTTTTATACAGTAAAAGCAATAACTGGTCTTTAAAATAACCTCACTTTAGCTATAAGCGGCTAAACATTGGCCATTTATAGCCAAAGTGAGGATAGGCGCTCACATATTACAATATAAGGAGACTGACCATGAAAAAAGACATGCTCGGTACGGTAGTTCGAAAGATTGTGGGTATTCCCTTGATAATGCTGGGAGTAATCTGCGATCTAGTAGAAAAGCTCGCGGGTGAAGCGGGTCAGGAATGGCTTGCCGAACTCAAGAAGTTTCTTCGCAAAGAACAGTGTTGGGATGCTATCAACAATATTTTTCGTCTTACAGTCGGCGGCAACCGCACCACTGAAGAATTGGTGCGGGCAGGAAAGTATGATTGGGTGGATGAAAATATCACCAATCAAAATTTTCCAATGGGTTCCCAGACAGATGAAGATGTCGTGATTGAGCTTCTTGAGTTTGATCACGATGTTTCTTCAGAGGAGGCTATTGAGGAAGCGCGAAAGCGCGGACTTGAACGGCCAACTCATGAGGATGCTCTATTTTTCGGGGAACAGCACCCCGAAGAACAGCACAAGCACCCAATCGTGTTTTTACATGAGCCTTGGCAGAGCTCGCACGGCGGCGGCATCGTGCTCGTGCTCTACGGCCATTCCTCGGGGCGCCACCTGAATTTGGATTGGTTTGGCTTCGGTTGGATTCGCCTCTGTGTCTTCGCGTTCGTCCGCAAGTAACACTTGGGGTCTGGGATTCTTTTCACTTAAGAATCCTTGGCCCCTTGATTTTTTTGTCCTTGTTTTCACGAGGATTTTTTTATTTCCGCGAGTGTGATAAAATAAATTTGGATAGTAGACTTAAAACAAGTTTTTGGCTAAGGCTGGGAACGGTTGAATTCCGGGGTTATCAAACAGAGAATGGCGCCGGATAAATTTTGCGCCAGAGTTGTTTTTTAATCTCTAAAAAATAAAGATACTTGGCGCAAAATATTGGCGGATTATAAATCCCAAATAAGATTCAACCCCGAGAGAATTCAAAGGGCGGTGGTACGGATAATATTTTGCGCATAATGGCAGAACCCGAACGGCAACGACAACGTGCTCGTGCTCAACAGCAATTCCTCAGGGCGCCACCTGAATTTGAATTGGTTTGGCAACAGTTGGAATCGCAACTATGTATTCGCGTTCGTCCGCAACTCTCTTTATTTCTCCCCGCCCAGCGCGGGGTTTTATTTTAGAAATTGCTTTTGCCAGCCGCCTAACATGCGTCCAATTTCGTTTAACTGTTCGGAAAGAATAATATATTTTTTGTTATCCAAAGATTTTATTTCCCAGGCGATTTGCATAAAAAATTTCAACAGGTCTAATTTTGCGCTGGCTTTCTGCAGAAACGGTAATTTTTGGTCCCTGCTTAAGCGGCTGGCCGTAAAAATAAATTCCGTTGTTTCAATAAACAAATTATCTATTTTTATCCCCAGAGTATAGCGTGATGTTTTGGAAAAATGCGGTAAAAAATCATGCCAAAGTTTATATATGGCGACAAGTTTTTGAATAATTACCGGACTTTGAGGGGGGGGCATTAAAGGCATCTGATTATGAAAATTCAATTGAACCATAGTTTTGCAGATATTATTAGTTTAGAAAATTTTTTGCCAATATTGATCATAGTATTTTGTTGAGTATTTTACGGGAATATATTTCCGATAAAAACATCATCAACTTACTTGCAGAAGTAATAGGCAGTTTTTCCTCCGGTCAAGCTGGCGTCGGGCTTCCCCTTGGCAATTTAACTTCACAGCTTTTGGTGAATATTTACCTGAATAAATTTGACCAATTCGTCAAACACAAACTAAAAGCAAAATATTATCTGCGGTACGCGGATGACTTTGTTATTTTTGCAGAAAACAAACAATGGCTGGAGGCGCAAATTTTTACCATTCAGGATTTTTTACGCAATAAATTAAAACTGCAACTGCATCCGGACAAAGTTTTTATTAAAACACTTTCGGCGGGCGTTGATTTTTTAGGCGTAATTAATTTTACCGGCCATCGCGTTTTACGCACGAAAACCAAAAGAAGAATGTTTAAGAAGCTACAAAGAAAAAAGCGTGAGCTTGATAATGGATTGATGACGCCGGAGCCATTTAAACAATCGCTGCAGTCGTATTTAGGAACGCTTACCCATTGCAATGGGCATAAAATACAACAACAGATGTTAGGGAAATTTTCTTGAAAAATTTTTGAAAATAAAGTAAGCTACCAATTACAAATTAGCTACAAATATACAAATAGATTCTTCACCCCATAGGAATTGGGGTTCAGAATGACAAAAAGAAATTATGACTTATTTTATTATCACCTTCGGTTGCCAAATGAATACGGCGGACAGCGAACGGCTCGCGGCTTATTATGAAGCGCGGGGTTTTAAGCGCGCTAAAAATGAAAAAGAAGCGGATGTAGTGATAATCAATACCTGCATGGTGCGGCAAATGGCGGAAGACAGAGTTTACGGGCTGGTAAATAATTTGAGCAAATTAAAACTGCGGCCCAAAATTATTGTTACCGGCTGTTTAGTCGGCACGGCGAACAGGGAACCAAGCGGCAGAGTAATGAAATATTTAAAAACGAGATTGCCGAAGGTGGATGAATTTTTGCCAATGGAGGAAATTGGGTTTGAATATGCGCCAAAACGAACGGACAAAAAAATTGCTTTGCTGCCGATTAGTAATGGCTGCAATAATATGTGCGCTTATTGCGTAGTGCCTTTTTCCCGCGGGCGGGAAGTGTCGCGGCCGTTCGCAGAGATTATTAAAGAAGCGGAAGATTTAGCTGATGCCGGATATGAAGAGGTGGTTTTGCTGGGACAGAATGTTAATTCCTATGGAAGTGATTTAGTTAAAAAAAGTTTATTTAGGAATCCAATTCCTCCTGCGGGAGGGATTGGATTCCGTGATAAGAAATTTAAGCCAGTAATGGTAAAAAGCATGGGGCAAAACAGAATCCCAACTTTATTTCCGTATTTATTGGAGGAAGTGGCAAAGATTGGAATTGATGTTAGCTTGGGTTTTAAAACCCAAGCTAACATCAAACCGTTTAAAAAAATAAATTTTATTTCTTCCAATCCGTGGGATTTTTCGGATGAACTAATAGAAGTTATTGCTAAATATAAAAACATCAACCGCGAGATTCATCTGCCGGCGCAGTCCGGCGATGATGAAATTTTAAAAAAGATGAACCGCTGGTACACGCGCGAAGAATATTTGAATTTAATAAAAAAAATTAAAGATAAAATTCCTGATGCGAGTTTTACGACCGATATCATTGTCGGTTTTCCGGGCGAGACCGAGGAACAATTTCAAAACACGGTTGATTTGTGTCAGCAGGTTAATTTTAATATCGCCTATATCGCGATGTACTCGCTCCGGCCGGGAACGACGGCGGAAAAAATTGCGGATGATGTGCCGCGGGAGGAGAAGAAAAGAAGGTTTCATGCTTTGGACAAGATGATAAATAGAAAAAAAACACAATATAATGCGAATGCCTCAAATTAATATGCAAATGCCGCAAAAATTATATTTACATAGTTTGTTAGTGATTAAAATCGTTAATTATTAAACTACTTAGTCTATTAGTTGAGATATGCAAATATAGTATTTAAAATATTTGTATTTAAAAAATTAGTAAAAAGTATTCGTGTTAAGGGATGAATAACGTTGTAAGTCCGTATCAAGATGTTCTGTATTGTGGATAAGTCATTTTGTGATTTGACAAAAAGATGGTAAAATAAAAATATAATAATAAAATTTATGAAACCACTTTTTGTAACTTTATTAAATTTATCAAACCAAACAGGCTAAAGCTAAATAACAAAAACCCTTATTTTAGGGTTTTTTCTTTATAATATATTATTTAATTTACCCCGTCCGCTTGCGGCGGGGAACCGCTTAAGGGGGTGTGGGGGATATCCCCCACAAGTGCCGCTCCAGCGGCAC
>PFAS01000035.1:0-1566 GCA_002778635.1 Candidatus Falkowbacteria bacterium CG10_big_fil_rev_8_21_14_0_10_43_11
TTGAAACGAACATCACAATCAAACGAAACAACCAGATTGCTTCCAAATACTTGCGGCCGACTGCGTCGGCGACAAATATTTGAAAATAATTTCAAGGATACCCTTTGAAAAACCTGCGGTTTTTCTCGGGTCTCATTATAGCTCTTTAAAAAACAAAAGGGAAAGGGAAAAACGATGAAAAAAATATTAATTATGATAGCATTGCTCATGTCAGTACAAGCGGCCTCGGCGCAAGAACAAGAAATTTCACTGGAAAAGATTATTAAAGATTTCACGGTATCTAGCAACATCAAAACAGCGACTATCACTATTGAAACGGCAACAGCCGTTTTTAGCGAAAACGGATTTGCTATCCCCGCCAACCCAGAGGAAAAAATTGAGTTCTCTTTTGTCCCTAAGGAATCTTTCATCCCAAAGAGAGCTTCATATTATGTAATGAATGTAAGCGCCGCTATAAATAGTGACAAATACTTCATTGTTTCCCGGGAAAAAGGGGGACAAACTTTCTTTGGAGGACTTCTAAAAATTTCTCCTAGGCCAAAATTTTCCTGCATAATTTATAATCCGGGGGAAGATATTACCCCTGGGGGAAAAATCCATTATAGCTCCCCATATATTGTAATTGAACACGGCGGAGGAATTTCTCCGTCCATATTCAATACAAAAATAGGGATGTTTCTGCCGCGGCACGACATAAAACCAACAACTCCGCCATCATCAGCTCCAACTCCTTCCGAATTGGATACGCTGATAAGAGTAGCTCCTTAAACATTATTTTCAATAATCTTCATCTTCTTAGATTATTTCCAACATTGGAGCCCCTGTGGGCTTCTTTTTTTATTTTAATTTTATTTTCTTGTAAACAATCCGACAATTTCCGCCTTATCCAAAATATGTCCGGCAATCGCTTTTTCCAAATCCTGCTTAGTCGTCTGCGCGTTTAATTCTAGCATCGTATCCAGAGCGTACGCTTTAAAAAAGTAGCGGTGCGTGTCAAAGGGCGGACAGGGCTCGCCATAACTCATGTCGCCGAAATCATTCGTCCCTTGCGTGGCGCCTGCCGGTACGCTTCCTTCCGCAATTTCCCGCGTTTCCGGCGGGATATTAAAAACGACCCAATGCACCCAATCCCCGCGCGGCGCATCCGGGTCGTCAACGGTTAATGCTAGACTTTTCGCGTCCGCCGGCACATCGCTGATAGTTAGCGGCGGATTGATGTTTGTCCCCTTACAGCCGTATTTATCCGGCATTTCTTCGTTATTTTTAAACTGCGGGCTGGTGATTTGCATATTATTAGAAACATTAATTATTGGTTGAACCGCGCTTAAATCCTCCGGCTTACTTTCCTTTTTTCCGCACGCCGAAATTAAAAGAACAAAGCTTAATAAAATTGCCAATGTTAACGTCCTTTTAAACATATAATTTAATTAATGATTATTTTTCATCATCCGTTACTCATTGCCCATTACTCATTACTGGTTACTTTTTATTATACCACCGCCAAGGCACTGTGCGCCATCATATAACACCAGCGACTGCCCGGGCGCAACCTCTTCTTGCAATTCG
>PFAS01000035.1:1645-2422 GCA_002778635.1 Candidatus Falkowbacteria bacterium CG10_big_fil_rev_8_21_14_0_10_43_11
CCTGATAAATTTTATTTTTCTTCGGCTCCTCCCCAATCCAATTAACTTTATGTATAGAAATTGTTTTTTTGTTTTTATGTTTTAATATTTTTATGTCTGCCACAATAATCTCGTTTTTTTTCACCTTCTTCCCTACAATATAACACGGCCTATCCTTCGTCCCTTTCTTCGTGATTACAAATCCGTGCCGCTGGCCGAGCGTTAAAAAAAATGCGCCGTCGTGATAACCGATAATTTCCCCCGTCGTATTCAAAACTTTCCCGCGTTTGGGCTTTAAATATTGCTTTAAAAATTCTTTCAGCCCAATTTTGCCGACAAAACAAATCCCCTGGCTGTCTGGTTTCTCCGCCGTGGGCAAATTAAATTTGCGCGCCAGCTCCCGCACCTCGCTTTTTTTATAATCGCCGACGGGAAATAAACAATGCTTTAACTGCGCTTGTTTCAGCTGCCATAAAAAATATGATTGATCTTTTGTTTCATCAACGCCTCGCAACAGCTGAATTTTAGATTTATGATTTATGATTTTAGATTTTTTTGGAATTTGTCCCGAGTACTCGGGATTGTCATTTGGAATTTCCCGCTTTAAACGGGCATAATGTCCTGTCGCGACAAAATCCGCCCCCTGCTTTAATGACCACTGCAAAAACCTGCCGAATTTAATGCGGGCGTTGCACATCACGTCCGGATTCGGCGTCCGTCCGAGCTTATATTCGCGCACCATATAATCCACCACTTCCTTTTTATATTCGGCAGATAAATCCAAAGTTTTAAAGGGAA
>PFAS01000035.1:2456-4034 GCA_002778635.1 Candidatus Falkowbacteria bacterium CG10_big_fil_rev_8_21_14_0_10_43_11
CCGCTCTTGCGGCCACGCGCAATTACCCCATTTTTCATCCCAAATTTTAATAAAAACGCCGGTTACATTAAAACCTTGCCTCGCCTCGCCGTAGCATTTAAGCGAAGGCGGGTGTTTTAACAATGCCGCCGCCACACTGGAATCCACTCCGCCGCTCATGCCGACGAAGACTTCTGCTTGCTTTAATTCCTGATTTGCAAGATTATTTCTTGGGTGTTTATTGTTTTCATGTTTTAATGTTTTCATGTTTTAATGTCCCAAATTTGAGTGAGTTTATTCTCTGGGCTTCAGCCCATCGTTTCAACTTGAAACTCCGCTGGTTGAGTGGTAGGATATCGCCATATGCAATACTATCGCACTACCAGTCATTCCACCTTTGACTGCACCTATCATTTAGTCTGAATTGCCAAGTATCGCTACCCGGTCCTGGTGGGAGACATAGCCGTCAGGGCTAGAGACTTAATCAGACAGATTTGCTCGGAAAATCAAGTGGAAATTATCAGAGGTAACGTTGCCAATAATCATATCCATATCTATATTTCCGTTCCGCCGTATTTATCCATCAGCAAGTTAGCCCAGCTCATCAAAGGTAAAACATCGCGCAAGATTCAGCAGGAGTTCCCTGAACTCAGAAAAAGATATTGGGGGCGGCGCTTTTGGGCAATTGGCTACTTTGTCCGTACTACTGGCAATGTCACTGACGAAATGATAAAGCAATACATTGAATTCATTCTAAATTATATTCTTTGGGCTTCCAGCCCAAAGTCGTTAAATATTTTAATGCTTTCTTGCATAAAATTAATTTATCGTATAGAGTATAAACTGATTTAGAATAAAATTCAAGAAACGAGGAAAAGGAGAAAAAATAAATAATGCCTACATTAGACCTACTGCGATTATTGGCGTTTGCTAGCGACCCGGATTGCTCAATGGAATTACGCGCAAAAATTTGCGCCAAGTTAAAAAAAACGGTTCTGCCAAGCTGTTTCTCGGAAGCGTTCCGGCGCTTAATTGAAAAAATTTTTGAGCGGCCGGATCAAATCCAAAATTCCGCCTTTGTCCTTTGCTTGCTCTGCGGCGACCCGCCAAAAAATTGGCAGCCGCACATGTTGTTTGCGGATCCGCCGAATTTGCCGACGGACTAAATTAAGCCAAAAAAATTATCAAAAAAGGCGCGGAAAAATTTCCAGCGCCTTTTTTTCTTTAACCCTCCCCTTGCTAAGGAGAAGGCAGGGTGAGGTTTTTCCCGCAAAACGCGAAACGCGAAAATTATCCAGCAAGAATTGGCGCGTTGTTTTTCCCGCTCCACGCGTGAAGCGGGAAAAACAACGCGCCAATTTTTTATCAGGCCAAAACTTGACGGAAGCGCGCGCCCCGCGTTTTGGAGGCAAAACTTATATTTAAATTTTAGCTAAATTTAAACAGAAAAGCAAATACATTAAATTGACCTGCTCTCAAATAATGTGTATCGTGTTTATGCGTTTCACGTTATGCTCACTACCGTTGCGTTAAAAATCCAATGAAAACAGCCGTTTTTGACTCTGGTTTTCAATATCTTGCAGCCCAAGCTCGGAAAGT
>PFAS01000040.1:0-195 GCA_002778635.1 Candidatus Falkowbacteria bacterium CG10_big_fil_rev_8_21_14_0_10_43_11
AAGCGCCGGAGTTTTAAATGGGAATGCCATGCGGCCCCCCATTTTTATCGGGAATTATTTCCACTTTCGCGGAGTTATGCCCGTCTTCGAGGTAGGTTACCAATGTGTTACGCTCCCGTTTGCCTTGTCCCTTGCGGAACAATCGACTTGCATGCCTTAGACACGCCGCCAGCGTTCATCCTGAGCCAGGATCAA
>PFAS01000040.1:217-4061 GCA_002778635.1 Candidatus Falkowbacteria bacterium CG10_big_fil_rev_8_21_14_0_10_43_11
TTGGCCCCGCAATAAATGCGGGGCAGATTTAATTGGCGCCTTTTAATACTAAAAATAAAAAGTTAGTTTGACTATTGGTATTAAGTTGTTAACGAACGTCACTACTAATTACTAATCACTTACAAACATACTAATACTTTGAAATTATTTTGCTTCTAACCAAATAAAATTTTAACATTGGTATATTTGTAGTTAATTTGTAATTGGTAGTGAGCAGAAAAAAACAGAAATACTCTAAATTCCTTAAAGTATTACTGTTTTTCCCTAAAACCGATGTTTAGTTTTAATGTTAGTTAACGAAGAATTGATTAGCTTTAATTTGTTAAGTAAAGACCTACAATTCATGTGTGCTTATATCTTAAACTATTGGAAAAAAGGTGTCAAGAGGACGGTTAGTCCGTAAAGTTTATAAAGTCAAAAGTCTATAAAGTTAAAGGAATTTTATCTAACGACTTTTATGGACTTTAAGGACTTTTAACTTTATGGACTGTGGTTTGGTTAGTTTTTAAGTGAATGGTATAATAAAGCCATATGGCCGAACATGAAATAAAATATAAATTTCCCGCCGGCTTTCTTTGGGGCACGGCAACCAGCGCGCATCAAATAGAAGGCGGAAACGAAAATAATTGGACCGAATGGGAGCGCAAGCAAGGTAAAATAAAAGACGGGTCTATTTCCGGCCGCGCCTGCAATTCGTACGAGTTATATAAAGAGGACATAAAATTAGCCAAAGAGTTAAATAACAATGCATATCGTTTTGGCATTGAATGGAGCCGCATTGAGCCGCAAAGGGGAAAGTTTGACAAAAACGAATTGCGCCATTATCAAAAAGTTATCGCCGAATGCCGGCGCAACAGACTGGAACCGTTCGTAACGCTTTATCATTGGACGCAACCGCTCTGGTTTGCCAAGATGGGCGGTTGGCTTAACAAGCAATCTCCTCTGATGTTTCGCAGTTACATTGAGCAGGTAGTTAGATTTTTTGGCAGTTCAGTTACTTTTTGGTGCACGCTTAACGAACCGATGATTTACGCTTATAATTCTTACTGGCTCGGCAAATGGACTCCGCAGGAAAAAAGTTTTTTTAAATTTAAAAAAGTTATTAAAAATTTAATCGCCGCGCATAAACTCGCTTATTTTGTTTTGCACGAAAGAAACAGCCGCTGTCAGGTAAGCATTGCCAAAAATAATCAGTGCTTTGAGCCGTATTTAGATACTTGGCTGAATATCATGGCGGTTAATTTTATCCGTAATTATTGGAACCATTCTTTTTTAAATAAAATTAAAAACGAACTTGATTATATCGGGCTTAATTATTATTTTCATAATTTGCTTTACGTTTCATTGCAGGGCTATGTGCAGATGAACGAAAATAAAATCATTTCCGACATGGGCTGGGAGATATATCCGCGCGGAATATATGAAGTATTGAAAGAATTGCAAGAGTATCGTTTGCCGATTTATATTTTGGAAAACGGACTTGCTGATGCGCGGGACGAGAAGAGGGCGGATTTGATCCGCGAACACCTGCGCTATGCGCATCAAGCCATTACGGAAGGCGTGGACGTGCGCGGTTATTGCCATTGGTCGCTAATGGATAATTTTGAATGGGCCGACGGCTATGAGCCGAAGTTTGGTTTGCATGAAGTTGATTTTAAAACTTTTAAACGCACTGCCCGTCCCAGCGCCAAAATTTATAGCGAAATTTGTAAAAATAATGGGGTTTAATCGCATAACGCATAACTCATAACGCATAACGAATTCTGATTTAGCGTTATGCGTTCTACGTTATGTATTACGCGGAAAATTTATGTGGCTTTTAATTTCCATCCTCGGCTATTTTCTGAACGCCGGCGTCTATGTCGCCGACAAGCATTTTTTGTCCAAAAAAATTCACTCCTCCATCGCGTACGCTTTTTACGTCGGAATTTGGAGCGTTGGTAATGTTGTTTTTCTGTGGTGGCAGCCGTTTTTCCCCGCTTGGCCGTGGCTCGTGATTGATTTAGCAGCCGGACTGCTGTTTTTATGGGCTCTGGTAGCTTGGTACAAAGCCCTCCACCAATCCGACGCGACCAAAGTGGTGCCGATTGTCGGCGCGTTCGTGCCGATTTTCAGTTTTATTTTTTCTTACTTTTTTTTCGGGCACGCTTTGAACGGGCGGGAGTTTTTGGCGTTTCTTATTTTAATCGCCGGCGGAGTTTTAATTTCCCTCAAACAAAAAAAAGCCAGCCGCTGGCGATTATTTTGCGATAAAATTAAAATTTTGTTCGGTTCTAAAAGCGCGGAACTGCACCCCACCCGCCGCTTGATTTTGAACTCCGTTATTTCCGCTTTTATTTTTGCCGCGTACTATGTTTTAATAAAATACATCTATTTGCATCAGCCGTTTCTGGGTAGTTTTGTCTGGACGCGAATCGGTAGTTTTTTGGGCGCTTTGCTTTTGATTCTGCCGGAGCGCAATTGGAAAATAATTTTTGAGCCGGCGCGGAAAAAAGAAGCGATTAAGAATCTGTCGCTGTTTTTGGGAGTACGTTTGCTCGCCGTCATCGCTTTTATTTTAATAAATTACGCCATCAGTTTGGGAAACGTCGCGCTGGTCAACGCCCTGCAAGGCGCGCAATATTTATTTTTAATTATTATCGTGCTGTTTTTATCCGAAAGCTATCCTGATATTTTAAAAGAGGAAATGAGCAAAGCGGTGTTGGTGCAAAAATTTATCGGGGTTGTTTTAGTGGGAGTGGGGCTGTATATTTTAGTATAAAGTATTTAGTATCTGGTATTTAGTATTTTTGGATTTATACTAAATACTTTATGCTAGATACAAAATATTTTTTATGTTGAATTATTTTAAACGACACAAAGTTCTCGCCGCCTTTTTAGCTGCGCTGATTTTTATCATCGCGCTGTTGCCGTTATGCAGCATCCGCCCGATTTACGACAGAGACGAATTGTCGTACGGCGTTACTTTTTCTCCGCGGCTTTTACGCGGCATGGGGCTGAATTGGCAGGAAGCTTTTATCGCGGCGCTGGACGAATTGGGCGTACGAAAATTCCGCCTGATGGCGTATTGGGATGAGATTGAATATAAAAAAGACATTTTTAATTTTGACGATTTGGATTGGCAAATTAATGAAGCGGACAAACGGGGCGCGCGGGTTATTTTAGCCGTTGGCGGCCGTTTGCCGCGCTGGCCTGAATGCCATTTTCCTGACTGGACAAAAGACATCAGCCAAAGCGAAAAGCAGGCAAAAATTTTAGCGTACATTCAGCAAGCTGTAGAGCGGTATAAGGATAAAACGAATATTATTGCCTGGCAAATAGAAAACGAGCCGTTCCTGCCGCATTTTGGCGACTGCCCGAAATTAGACAGAAATTTTTTAGATCAAGAAATAAAATTAGCGCGCTCGCTTGACCGGCGGCCGATTATCGTTACGGACAGCGGCGAATTAAGCGTTTGGATTCCGGCCGCAAGCCGCGCGGACATTTTTGGCACTTCGCTGTACCGCGATACTTACAGCTATCAACTGGGGCGCTACATTCATTATCCTTTCGCACCGTGGTTTTTTCGGTTAAAAGCGAACTTAACCGAATTTTTAAGCATGCCCAAGCCAAAGGATATGATAGTGATTGAATTGCAAGCCGAGCCCTGGGGGCCGAAAGCGTATTATCAGTTGACAAAAGAGGAACGGGAGCGCACGATGAATTTAGAGAAATTACGCGATATTTTGGAATTTGCCCGCCTTTCCTCTTTCCGCGAATTTTATTTGTGGGGCGTGGAATATTGGTATTGGGAGAAAGAGGTGAACGGCAATAGTGAGACGTGGGAGGAGGCAAAGAGTTTATT
>PFAS01000040.1:4076-4385 GCA_002778635.1 Candidatus Falkowbacteria bacterium CG10_big_fil_rev_8_21_14_0_10_43_11
GTTTATTTTAAAATATTTTTATTGTCATTCCCGCGAAAGTGGGAATCTCGTTGTTAATTTTTATTAAATTTTAGATTCCCGCCTGCGCGGGAATGACAGCAATGACATATGACTGAACAAACAAATAGTTATTCCATCGGCGTAGACATCGGCGGCACGAAGATGTCCGCGGTTTTGTTTGATTTGGATAAAAAAGAAATCGCGGCGGATTACAAGCTCGCCACGCCGACGGACAGTTTGGAAAAATTTTTAGTGATGCTCGCGGCGCTGATTGACCCTTTGTTGGAACGGGCAAAATCCTCTTTCGCT
>PFAS01000040.1:4485-7357 GCA_002778635.1 Candidatus Falkowbacteria bacterium CG10_big_fil_rev_8_21_14_0_10_43_11
AAAAATTTTGAGCGAAAAATATAATTTGCCCGTTTTTGTGGATAACGACGCGAACTGTTTTTTGCGCGCGGAACTCGCGCTCGGCGCGGTAAAAAATTCCGCGAGCGCGGTGGCCGTTACTTTGGGCACGGGCATCGGCGGCGCCATCAGCATTAACCGCGTCATTTATCAGGGCGTGCACGGTTCGGCGGGCGAGCCGGGATTTATGGTGGTTGACGTCGTGGACGGAACGCCGATGAACCTGGAAGAAATTTACCATAACTTATTGCAGGCGAATCCCCTGTCCAAAGCCGAAGAGGCGTTTCGCGGCGACGAGCTTGCAATTAAAGCATATCAGGAGTTTGGCAAATTTTTGGGGCTCGCACTCGCGAGCGTCGTAAATTTGATTGACCCGGAAATAATCGTTATCGGCGGCAGCGCCATGCACTCTGGTGAATTGTTTTTAACCGAAGTAAAAAAAAATTTAAAAGCGAAGATTTTATCGCCCAAGTTGAAAAAGATAAAAGTCGTGCCGGGCAAGCTGGAAAACGCGGGCGCGATCGGGGCGGCGCTGTTATAAATTACGAATTAAAAATTACGAATTACGGTAATATAAAATGCAGTAAAAAAGAACGAGGTCAAAAAACGAATATTTTTTTTATTTGACAAATATATCAAGTTTGATATAATGAAATTAGAGAAAATTTTTATGGAGGAGGATTTATACGAAATTATATTTTTTAAAAAGGAAAACGAAAAGAAACCAGTATTAGAATATTTAGCGCAACTGCCGGAAAAGTAACGCGTTAAAGTTCTAGATCATATTCAATCGCTATCCGTATATCCTGAATTTCGGCGAGAACCGCAATCAAGGCACTTGATTGGAAAATTACGGGAGTTAAAAGTGGATTTCGGCAATAATAGATATAGAATAATTTACTTTTTTTACATAGGTAAAAAGATTATTATCGTTCACGCGTTCAGTAAAAAGACCGGTACGATGCCTCGCCAGGAAATTGATATGGCGCTTCGGCGCATGAATGAATTTTTGAGCGCTATTTAATTATAAAAAAATAATATGACTAACGCGGAAGTTAAAATAAAAAAATACATAAAAAATAACCCAGATGTTTTGTTTGATAATTATTTAAAAGAACAGCTAAAAGATAAGCGGTTTCAAAATTTGTACGAGGAACAACAGACGCAAACTAAAATCGCCATTGAATTGATACGGGCGCGTAAAAAAAGAGAGCTCACGCAAGCGCAGTTGGCTAAAAGCGTTAAGATGCCGCAGGCAAACATCGCGCGCATTGAACGCGGCGAGCATTTGCCGGCTTTAAATACGCTGGCGAGAATTTTTAACGCTCTGGGCGAAGGGATTGTTTTAAAAATAGGCAAAAGAACTATTTGTTTGTAATGACAGTAAGTGAATAATTATTGCAGATAAAAAGAACACGACCCCGAAAGGCCGTGTTTTTTAAGAGTATATTATTTTTTGTACAGCCAGCACCCTTCTTTTTTTGCTTTTGCCATAATGGCGGAATTTTTGGCGACGGAACGAAACTCTTCGGGCGTATAGCCAACCAGATCCATGGGAATAGCGTCGGAAATTTCGTCTCTTTGCTCGTGCAACCATTGCATCCGTTCGCCAAATTTTATTTTTTTAAAATCCGGCGAAATTATCACCAAATCAATGTCGCTGTGTTTGTTGGGGTTGCCGTAAGCAAACGAGCCAAATAAAAGCACGCCGTTTAATTGAATAACGTCGTTTAGCTTTTTAATGTAATGATTGACGCTCTTTTTTGGAAATCTTACATTTTTTTTAGATATTCCGTTAGCCATAGCGTTAAAGTTTTTGTTTGTTGAAATAATTTTTTGGCGACGGCCGCGGACGGTTCAGGAAGTCCTTTCAACAGAATGTCCGGATAGCGAGATTGTAAATAATATTGGTTAAGATCGGCAATGAGTTTTAGCTGGCCGTCTTCTATGGTGATTTTCGCTTGTTCGCGCAAAGTGCGGAGGTCATGAATTTTAAACAGCTCTTTTCCTTGTTCAATGATAATCGCTTTGAATGATTTTTCTATCGCTTGCTGGCAATGCCAAAGAATAAGCAAGTTAGTCCATCGGCTTTTGGCTTTGCGCGACGACAACGACGCTTCCGCGGTCTGTAAGTCGGCCTGAATATATGGCAGCCATTTTTTAGTTTTTTCTTTCATAAATTTTGAAGCGACTTTGTTTTTTATAATAATAGTTTAGCAATATTTTAAGGAAAAGTCAAAAAAAGAACACGGCCCCGAAAGGTCGTGTTTTAAAATTCGCAATATTTTTTCAGCGTCAATAACTAGTTAGTTGCCAGTTTGATAATTATTTTGCTTTTGCGCAGCGTCTATTTCTGGATTTTCTCCTCCTGCCGCCCCCAGTCCTTGAAAAATAATAAAATGCACCAGCGCGTAGGAAGTAAAAATGACGATTAATCCGAGCGTCGCCCAAACTAAAATATCTTTCCCCTTTTTTACTTTCTCATCACTGCCGGCGGAAGTCATCCAGAGCAGGCCGCCGTAAATAAACATCAATAGCGCAAGCGAACCGACGACGCCGAGTACGCCGTTAATGACGCGGCCGATTAATGTTGGGATGTCAACGCCACTGGTGTTGTTGGTGAGGGGGTTAGTGAGGGAGACGGGGTCGGCATTATTTTGCGGATCACCTCCCGTTTGTCGTCTATCTTGCGCATAAAGAATATTAGCAGATAATAGCGAAATGCCAAGAGTAATGGCGAGAAATACAATTTTTATTCTTGTGGACATATAATGAATAATATTTCCCCGCAGCTCTGCTGCGTGGGGCGAAGTATGGTAAGATGTAGATACTATGTCAACTTCGCCAATCAAAC
>PFAS01000040.1:7389-7768 GCA_002778635.1 Candidatus Falkowbacteria bacterium CG10_big_fil_rev_8_21_14_0_10_43_11
ATGTCCAGCCAAGTACCGTCGCTCGGTGTTCGCGATTCCGTCCATAGATCAGGAAATCAAGCAGATTTGCATAGAAATATCTCACAAGTATGATATACATTTTGTTGAGATAGGCGTTGATGAAAACCATGTGCATTTCCTCATTCAGAGCGTGCCCATGATTAGTCCCCAGAGAATAGCCCAGATCGTCAAGAGCATCACTGCCAAGGAGATATTCAAGCGTAAGCCCGAAGTAAAAAAGATGCTGTGGGGAGGTGAATTTTGGACGAAGGGATATTACATCAACACGGTCGGCACAGCGGGCAACGAGGGCGTCATCAAACGATACATTCAAAACCAAGGTTCAACATACGAACAAGTTTATTCTACCCAGCTAAAG
>PFAS01000040.1:7916-9019 GCA_002778635.1 Candidatus Falkowbacteria bacterium CG10_big_fil_rev_8_21_14_0_10_43_11
GTCATTAATTGTTCTTCCGGAATAATATTGCCTAAAACATTATTTAGCATGGTAATTACGCCTATAGATTGCGCGTTTTTTCGTTTAACTATTACTAGAAAACCCTTAGCTAAACTCAATGGAGGTGGCACATCGTAATCATTAGGCGAGAATATCATAGATAAAAGGCGGCATAACCCTTCTTTTCCATACCAGTGAGAGATAAAAAAGCCATCTTTGTTTTTTAAAACACCCACGATTTGCAAAGCGATGGCTTCAGAGCCATCTTGCATTTTTTTCCAACAATGCGTCCTCAGGATTTGCCTGAAGGACTCCCGTTTATTTTGGCTAGCAGTGGCAGAGAGTTCTAAATCCGCTGGTTTAGTGCTTAAGATACCATTGCACAAAATAAGCCAATCAAACCAAAAATAATCTCCCAACATAACCGCATTTTTTAAATATTCATCAAAACCAGCCAGAGGGTAATCATGGCAAGGGTCAGCATTAAAGAACGATTCAATATTGTAGACGCCAAGCAACAGCGTTCTTGAACCCCGGCCTGCTTGCCCGCAAATTTCGTGAATAGGGCCACTATAAAATTTAATGCGGGCGCCGCATTGCTGGCAACGCGCTAAAATTTCTTTTTTTGCCCGCTCCACTTGCGTCTCGGACAGATCATTAAAAAATACTTGCGGCAAACCGCTGTTTGGCGGGGTGCAGGTTGTGCGGCTGCGACCGCAGTATGCTTGTTTAAATATCATTTTTGGATCGCGGCAGCCAATAGCACTGCCTAAAGTAATCAATTCTTGGTAACCATATTGACAACAATACTTGATTACTTCATTAATTTCAGAGCTATTGTCCGTCGTCATATCCGCTAGGTCATAAGTTGGCGCTTGACGGTCCCAAAATTTTGTTTGTCCCGCCCGAGTTAGCTCGGGCTTTTGCCAATCCCATTGAATGTCCCGATCTAATGCATTCATGATAAATCTCCTCCCGTGCTTTTAGATAGTTTTAATTTTGCAACCTTCACAATGCTCAAGAATGCAACCTTGACATGACGCCGGCACCATATCTTTGATAGTTAGTTGCGGCGAATGATGCCAGCAATAGGGGTCGCTCGC
>PFAS01000025.1 GCA_002778635.1 Candidatus Falkowbacteria bacterium CG10_big_fil_rev_8_21_14_0_10_43_11
TTGCCGCCGGTTTTCCACCAGTAATACAGCCCGAGACGGAGTCGCTCGTCGCAAGTGATAACTGGAATGTTTTTATCTTTGAGTTGGTTAGCGGATAAATTTTTTAATTCTTCATCCGCTTCCACTCGGTCGCGTACCCAAATAACATAAGCGCCTTTTTTAGTGTTGCGGTCATTCTGGGTAATGACCGCCTCCAGATCGTCTCCATAATAACTCCATGTGGGAATGCCCTGGTTTTTGTACCCTTGCCAAACAGCATTGGTTGGCACTTCTGGGATGGGAACGATAAGCCACGGAAAACTTTCGCGGAAATTAGGAATCCTTATTCCTGAAAATGTGGCGCCAACGTCGAAAATATCAAGATAGAATTGGTGCCATTGGTCCAAAAGTTTTTCCGAGTTTACTGCAAAAGGGTTCCGCTTTTTTAAAAAAAGCCCCAATTCTTCCGGCGTGATAGCACCTGCTTGCAGTTTGTGTGATAAGTCCGCATACATGCCAAGTATACTATTCGGCACATCACCGATCATTTCCTGTTTCATGATCAGCCTCCTAAATTTTAGATATGTGAGTGCCTATCCTCACTTTGGCTATGAATGGCCTTGTCCTTTTCCTACTACTTACTACTTATTTTTCCCTTTCCTCGCGGGAGAGAGGCAAGGGTGAGGGAAAGCCGCTCGTAGCCAAAGTGATGTGATTGTAAAAGAGCAATTATTGCTTTTATTATAAAAAAATGCTATCGTAATATCGCATTATCATAGCAAAATTATAAAAAAATGTCAATAGCGAAAATTAAAAAAATAACTAACATTACTGAGAAAATAGTTAAAAAAATTGTTGCTTCTAGACCTACAAATGAACTGGGGCTGATGCGCGCAAACCGCAGCGCTTGCCGCAAGTTTAAACTGGCGCCTCTGCCAAAAAGAATAATCGCCCAGACTTACGACGAGCTGATTAAACAAAAAAAATTAAAACCGGACGCGTGCTTGTCGCAACTGTTAAAAGTCCGCGCCGTGCGCACGCTTTCAGGGGTGGCGCCGGTAACCGTTTTAACCAAACCTTATACCTGTCCGGGACAATGTATTTATTGTCCGCACGAACCGGGCATGCCTAAAAGTTATTTAAGTAATGAACCGGCCGCTCAGCGCGCTAAAGCCCTTCATTTTGACCCATATCAACAGGTAGCATATAGACTAAAAGCCTTAATAGCCAACGGCCACTCTCCGGAAAAAATTGAACTGCTTGTCTTAGGCGCGACTTGGTCCGCTTATCCGTGGGCGTACCGGCAATGGTTTATAAAAAGATGTTTTGAAGCCGCTAATCAATTTGCCGTTAGCTTGGGTTTTAAAACCCAAGCTAACATCGCCAAAACCAACCCTAAAACTAATTTGCAAGCCGCGCAGAAAAAAAACGAGAAAACAAAATATAGAATTATCGGCATTACTTTGGAAACACGGCCTGATTTTGTCACGCCGGAGGAAATAAAGCGCCTGCGGATTTTGGGCTGTACGCGCGTGCAATTGGGCGCGCAAATTTTAGACGACAAAATTTTAGCGCGCGTAAAACGCGGACATACCGTTGCCGATTTAGCGCGCGCGACTGCAATGCTCCGCGATGCCGGTTTTAAAATTGATTATCATTTAATGCCAAACTTGCCCGGCGCGACCCCGGCCAAGGATTTAAAAACCATGCGCCAAGTTTTTGCGGACAAACGGTTTCAACCGGACCAAATCAAAATTTATCCGACAATCGTCAACGAATACGCGCCGCTTTATAAATTATACCGGCAAGGCAAATACAAATCTTACTCGCCCAAAAAATTAGTGGAATTAATTATAGAATTAAAAAAAGCCGTGCCGTATTATTGCCGCATCAACCGGTTAATCCGCGACATCCCGCGGAAAAGTATCGCGGCCGGAAATAAAGTTACGAACTTGCGGCAGATGCTTGGAACCGAGCTAAAAAAACGCGGGGTCACTTGCAAATGCATCCGTTGCCGCGAAGTGCGCACCTCGCCCTTCCCCGTTTCCCCTCCCCTAATTAGGGGAGGGGCTAGGGGTGGGGCCAAACTATTCACCCAAAAATATTCTACTTCCTCGGGAACCGAATATTTCATCTCTTACGAATCTCCCAAACGCGATATTTTATACGCTTTCGTCCGCTTGCGTTTGCCAAATAATAACGATAACGCAATTTTCCCCGAATTAACCAACGCGGGGCTAATCCGCGAACTGCATACTTACGGCCAATTGCAAACCGTTGGCGCAAAATCACAGGCCGTACAGCATCAAGGCTTGGGTAAAAAATTAATGGCGGAGGCGGAAGCAATCGCGCGCCAACATGGCTATAAAAAAATCGCGGTTATCGCTGGCATCGGCGTGCGGGATTATTATCGTAAGCTGGGGTATAAACTTGAAAGCACATATATGATAAAAAAAATAAAAGCCTAAATTTACGCTTAAATATTATCAACACCATCTCTATCCCTTATGTTTGCCTGTTTTTTAAATTATCGCAAATATCTTTTAAATTTTCTAAAACATCTCCCATCCTTAATATGATATCTTCGTTTTTATATCGTATTACGGTAATACCTAAACTTTCTAAGAATTTATCCCTTACCCAGTCATGTTGATTTTGCGATTGATAATTATGAGAATCGCCGTCCGCTTCCACCGCTAATTTAAGTTGCGGGCAATAAAAATCCAAAACATATTGTTTAACTCCATGTTGCCGACGGAACTTATATCTAAGTTGGGAGTCTTTTAAAAATTTCCACAATAATTCTTCCGCTTTTGTCTCATTATTCCTAAAATATTGCCGTAACTTTTTCTGCTTGCTTAAATTATGTATCACTCTCATATTAAGAGCAAAAAATTATTTTTAATCCCCTTCCTTGGATGAGGAGGGGGTAGGAGGGGTGGCGTGATCTTATTTTTAAACACCATTTTTTTCTTTTAAATTTACCTGCAACAATCTTTAAGTATTTTAATATTGCGAGCATCCGGCCCGTTATCGTCAAATCCCGGCACCTCCAAAATCCACGGCATATTTTTCATCCGCTTATCACGCGCTAAATTTTTAAATCCTTCTACACCAATATAACCTTGTCCGATATTTTCATGCCGGTCATGGTGCGAGCCGGCAAGTGTTTTTGAATCGTTAATATGAAACGCGGCAATATTTTTAAAACCGATATATTTATTTAGCTCGTCTAAAAATTTTTTTACTCCTGCTTTTGAATATTCCGTAATCATCCCCGCTTCAAATGCGTGCGCCGTGTCAATACAAACTTTCACCCGCGCTGATTTTATCTTTTTTAAAACTTCGCCGATTTCTTCCGCCGTGTCGCCGATGCTTTGCCCGCCGCCCGCCGTATTTTCCATAATCAGCTTTGCTGATCCGCCTTGGGCGGATAATACTTCCTTCATACCGTCAATTGTTTTTTTAATCGCCTCTGCGCGCGAACTGTCCTTACCGGAACCAATGTGAAAAATTAAACCCTGCGCGTTTATCATTTCTGCAATTTGCAAATGTCCGGCTAAATTTTTAATTGACTGCTCGCGAATGTAATTATTCGGGCTAGCCAAATTTACCAGATACGCCGCGTGCAAAAACACCGGTCCGATGCCGCTTTTTTCCAGCTCTTCTTTGTATTTTTTAACTTCTTCCGCAGACGGCATTTTAACCTCGTAAGTGCGCGGCGACGCGCCAAAAATTTGGACGCACTCGGCTCCGATTTTTTTTGCGTTTTCAATTGTTTTGCGCAGTCCGCCCGCGGCGGATACGTGCGCGCCTATAATAGGCATAAATAATAATTTGACACAATAAAGTAAAAATTATATCATTATGAGACCTGAGAAAAACCGCAGGTTTTTCCAAGGCATAGCTGCCGCCAGGCAGCAAGAT
>PFAS01000013.1:0-796 GCA_002778635.1 Candidatus Falkowbacteria bacterium CG10_big_fil_rev_8_21_14_0_10_43_11
AAATTTTTATCCTATGACAACTCAATAATTTGAGGAGCTTTTTCTGGACTTGCTTCAAAGCCCTTTTCTGGTCTAAACATAATTTTTCTGTTAATTAATAATATATGATGAATGTTTTTTTGCTTTATTGTTTTTATATTTTAATGACTAATAAATTTCATACTCCACGTTCGCCGTCACGATAATTTCCGTGCTGCCGGCTTCTACCGCCGGCACCGGCGCCATTTCCGCACCGCCGCCGACGCCAATCGCTTTCATTGAATAGCTATCATACGACCGCAAACTAGCATCATTGGAATATTCGGAAAAAGAAATTACTTTGCCCAGTTTGACATCAGCGATTTTTGCCAAAGCGTCGGCTTTTTCTTTCGCGTTTTTAATCGCCAGTTCGCGCGCCTCTTGTTTTATTTTTTCCGGCTCGTCCACTTCAAAAACTAATCCGCCGACTTGGTTCAGTCCGGCATCGCCCGCGGTTTGAATGATATCGCTGATTTTATCCATATTCCTGATTTTAATATTGACATTTTGATTCACTTGATACGAGCGAAATATTTGCCGCCCTTTTGTCCAATCATACTGCGGGTAGATGCTGTAATTTGCCGTTTGAATGTCTTTGGCGTCAATTTTGAAATCTTTCTTTAATTTTTCAATCAAGGTATTCATCTTTTTGGTATTTTCAGTCTGCGCCGCGGCTACGGTCGGCTTTTCCGTCTGCAAACCCAATTGAATTTTGGCGACATCCGGTACCGCGACCACTTTGCCCTGCCCGCTGATATTGATAGAATGCTTTTGCTCG
>PFAS01000013.1:842-4558 GCA_002778635.1 Candidatus Falkowbacteria bacterium CG10_big_fil_rev_8_21_14_0_10_43_11
TCATACATTTTTAGTTAAAAGTTAAAAAGTTTATAAAATTAATATAAAATTATGCCAAACGAAATCTAAATTTCAAATGTCAAAAATTTAGATTTTAGATTTTGACATTGATTTGGATTTAAAAAAATACTGAATAAAGGACAACTCTTTTACTGTCTAACTATTTTCTTCAAGCCCGGCAATCTTTTTCCGGCCAGATATTCCAGCATCGCTCCGCCGCCGGTGGAAACAAAATCAACATATTCAATCATTTTCGTTTGTTTCAGCGCGGCCGCGGTTTCCCCGCCGCCGACCACGCCGAACGCTTTGCCTGATGAAACTGTTGCAACTAGACGGGCAACGGAGAGCGTGCCGTTCTTAAAATGTTCGTTTTCAAACATACCCATCGGCCCGTTCCAAATGATCGTTTTTGCGTTTTTTATGTAACGCGCGTATTCTCTAATAGTCTGCGGCCCGATGTCAAATTGCCAAAAATTTTTCGGCAGTTCTTGAGCGCTAACGACTTTAACGACGCCTTTGCCGTTAATTTTATCAGAAACGACAAAATCAACCGGCAAAATTACGTTTTTGTATAGTAATTTTTTTGCTAATTTCCTGGCCGCTTTTTCTACTTTATATCTGCCCGTGCTCAAATTTTCCGCCGCTAAAAAATCGTAAGTAATCATGCCGCCAATCAAAACGGCCTCCGCTCGCTTGCGCAAATTTTTTATCACCGGTACTTTGGTCTCTAATTTAGCTCCGCCGATAACGACAACTAAAGGCTGCGCCGGACGCAATACTTTATTTAAATTTATTATTTCTTTTTCCAACAGCATTCCGGCGTAGGCGGGCAAATATTTTTGAATTGCCGCGACTGACGCGTGCTTGCGGTGCGAAACGGCCAGGGCGTCATTAACGTATATATCAGCCAAGTTTGCCAACTCTTTGGCAAATGTTTTGTCATTCTCTTCTTCCTCCTTATAAAAACGAACGTTTTCCAATAAAATAATCTGCCCGTTTTTCATCTTTACCACCGCGTCTTTCGCCTTGGCGCCGATTAAATCTTCCACATAGCTGACTTTTTTGCCTAAAAGTTTTTCCAGTCTTAATTTTATAACTTTTAACTTGAATTTCTTGATTTTCTTACCGGCCGGCCGGCCAAAATGCGTCAGTAGAATTACTTTTGCCCCGCTAGCCGCTAAAAAACGAATAGTCGGCAAACTCTGGATAATTTTAAAGTCATCGGCGATTTTATTTTTTTCCACAGCCACATTAAAATCACAGCGCGCGAGCGCGCGTTTTCCGGCTAAATTTTTAACATTCTTTATTGATTTTACGGTCATAGACGCCTTAAACATAGTATAGCATAAGATATGACATTTAAAAAATATAATTAAAAAAATAGGGGCAGCAACCTCCTATTTTTTAATTATAAATTATTTTACGCTCCCTAATTTTACTTTGATGTTTTCTTTATTTTCGCCCCGCAAAATCGTTAGTTCAATTTCTTCCCCCGGCTGATGGCTTTGGATAAGTTCGTTTAAACTATTATCAGCGCCCACTTTTATTCCATCCACTTCCGCAATAATGTCTCCGTATTTAATGCCGGCTTGCGCGGCCGGGCTATTTCTTATTACGGCTATGCCTTTGCTGTCAGCGGTTACTAAAGCGCCAGTCAATTTTCGTTCGCTGATAACGGCGGATAAATTAAGATAGTTAACGCCTAAATAAGGGCGCGTAAATTCTTTTTTATTCAATAAAGCCGGCAAAAATTGGGTATAATAGTCAATCGGCATTACCAAACCGTCTCCGGCGTATAAGCCAACGGCAAAACCGTCCAAATTAAACGCCACTTCGCCTGTTATTAGCGCGCTATTATTTATTTTAACCATCCGGGACCAGCCCTCGCTGGACCGCACCGCGGCCGGATTGGCGGCGCTATTGGTATTTTCCGCATAAACGACGCGGACATCATTATTATGGAGCACGGCTAATAACTGTCCGCGCGTTAAACTGTTTTTATCCGCGAACCGCACCGCTCTTAAATTTTTGGCCGTTACTTTTACGAAATAGCTACCGTCTTTATTTTCTACCGCCGATTCCAACGGCATAATATTTCCTTCATAATCAACGGCGATAAAATTTGCTGGCTGGCTGACTTTTGCGCTAGTGAGTATCCAGCCGTCGTTAGTCAGCGCTAATCCCTGCCCCACCCGCTCATAAGGAAAATAAAATGATTTAACGTCTAAAGCCGATTTATTATTTGCGGAGCTGTCGCTTTTTTTTATGTAAAAATTAATAACGTTTTTTTGCGCTTCATTGATAACGCTTGCCAAACGGTCGTCTTGTTCCACCACCACTTTGCGCGGCTGGCTGATGATGACATTGCCGTTTTGGTATCTGCCGCCAAGATTTATGTCGCCGAGCGGGGGAATATTAAAAGAGGAACTTAATAAATAGGAGTGGACGACAACGCCGCCGGCAATACCGCCCAGCAGACTCAAAAAAATAATTGCGATAAATAAAAATAAATTTTTTTTAATCATAAATAAAATTTTAACTACAGCCAACGAGCTGATAATAAAAGTGCAAACAAACAAATTAAGCCAACGGACAAATACCAGCGAACAATTTTTTTGTCCAGTTTTTCCAAAAAATGCGCGAGCGTTAAATTAACGACGACGTAATAAATAATGCCCATGGTCAACCCGCTGATGAAATGCGACACCGGCAAAAAAGATATCGCCCAAAAAAATTCCGTTGACAACAGGCAAATGACAATGCAGGCAAAAAAATTATGGCGCTCGTCTATCTTATTAATCCAAAAAAACTGGTAGCAAAGAATAAAAGTAACGGCGATAACCGCTAAAGCCGAGTACCACAGTTTCAGGTTAAGCAAATTAATAAAGCCGTACAGGCTGACGCTTAGCAAAATATAATTTATAACGCTGAAATAAGACGAGGTTTTTTCTAAGCTAAGCGAGGTATAGTTGGTTATGCGACACAAAAAATAATAAAGGTAAGAGGTAAAATAGTAGCTCGCGGCAGTAACCAAAATAACGGTTATTTGCTGCAGATAACCGGCGCTCAAAAAAAGCAGCCAGACCGTAAATAAAACGACTAAAAAAAATCCCGGGGTCAACAACAGCCAAAAATCCTTGTCTTTAACGCGGAATTTGTTTAATTTTAGCAGGAGAACGAAAAAAGATAAAATTAAAATTGGCGCGATAACGCTAAAATAGCTAGGGAAAAAAATTATTGATTCCCACCCGGCAAAAATAACCAGCGAGCTTAAAAATGGAATTAGGCGGTCAAACATAGAAGAAAATTTCTAATTGACCTAATTATTCTAAATTTTGAATCATTAGAAATTGGAATTTATTTAGAAATTAGGTCAATTAAAAATTAGAAATTTATTTAACCCAATCATACTTACTTATTATAATTTCCAAATCTTTCAAATAGTCAGAGTCTGGCTCGCTGTTACTTCCCGCCTTGTCTAATAACAAAACTAATTGCGCGTGCAAATCGCGCAACTCGGCCGGTAATTTTAACGCTAATAATTTTTGGCGGATACTGTCCAGTTTTTCAACCGCTGGACTTTCCAATATTTGCTTATATTCCGGCAGGAGCGCGCGCAAACTTTCTTCATAATCAGCGGCTAATTGCGCCTGGTCAACTTTCGGCGCAGTCTGTTGCGCCTGGTCCGCGTTTTCTTCAACTTTTTTTGGCACACT
>PFAS01000013.1:4601-4743 GCA_002778635.1 Candidatus Falkowbacteria bacterium CG10_big_fil_rev_8_21_14_0_10_43_11
ACCTCCTATCATAAGTTCAAAATGTTAGTATATATTTAATTGGTTTGCAAACATTAAAACAAACTTTATTATTACTCTTTACTGGCTACTCATTACTCTCGTTACTTGACTTCTTAAAGCCTTCCAACGCTTTCAAAACTTC
>PFAS01000029.1:0-1483 GCA_002778635.1 Candidatus Falkowbacteria bacterium CG10_big_fil_rev_8_21_14_0_10_43_11
AAAATTGCTTATCCGGACAGCCAACGCCCACCCGCACTTGCGCGATTTCCGCCGCGCTCAATTTAATTAAATCGGCGCCCGATTGTTTATAAACACTGATGATCATATCATTGGTGCCGCCGATATGAATTGAATCCACCGGCGGCGGACCGTTGTAAACATCGTTAGCGCTATCGGCAAATGGTGAACCATCAAGCAAACCGCCATTGGCATTGGTCGTATAAATATAAATTGGCCGATACGCGTTCGCTGTTGACGGATTAGTAATTCCGCCAACCGCGACCGTCACGGTATTGACGCCGCCGGTCGCCGCGCCAGAAGTAGTAAAGATAACATCATTGCGGCCGTTAGAAGTACTGGTGGCCACCGCGCCGGTCGCCGCGATCTGCGGCGCGTTAGCCGATGACCCGTTAATATCGGCCTGCAAGGTTGAGCTGGTGGTCGCGTTGTCAACGGTAAAATCCGCGGGAAAATGAATATTAATTTTTCCGCCAATCGGAATGCTGGTAGTGGCGACAAAAGAAAAAGTATAAGTCACATTCGCGGCGCTGACTGCGTAATTACTGGCGGTGATGGCCGAATCCGCCGCGGAAAAAATTGATTGGCCGCCGCGAATTAAACTTCGAGTCGCGGTCGCCGGACCGTCCACAATTGTAATGTCCGCGCCCGCCGGTCCGCCCGCGCCAATAGTGCCGGTTCGAAAAGTCCAAGTTAAATTAGTTAAATTTGTTTGCGAGCCCAACGGATTATTGATCCCATTAACCGTGATGGAAAAAGTCGTGCCGGCTGGAATAGCGGTAACAGTCGTCAAGCCAAGGGTTCGGGTTCCGGAATTAGCCGCCACGGTATAGCTGAAACCAATAGCCGCAACGCTGGAAGTAGACACAATCGCCGGCGTGCCGAAAGTAAATGGCGGCGCGTTGGAAATATTAGGCAAAATTACCTGCACCGCGCTGCCCGGCGCCAGCTCCGTGGCGTTGGTCATTGTAAATTTCCATTGAGCATTGGTTTGGCCGATTAAATTATCCGTGCCAGAGGTGTTTGGCGCGACGGCGGCATTGGTGAGCGCGGCCGCTCCGGCATATCGGCCATAAATCGCCAAGGAGCCAGCGATAACCAAAACGAAAATCGCGCAACCGCATAATAAATACCTTTTTGTTGTTTTAGTTAACATTTTTTACCGGAAACGACAAAGCTCAACGCGGTCTGATTCATGAATTTGCCGCGCATGATATTTTTCGTTTCGCGTCGCGTATTATATTATTTATATTTATAAAAATATTTTTTACACAAAACACTGGCTATTAAACGTCAAGCTATTGATTATATTTTACAACATTTAGAACAAAGCAACAAAAAAGTTATCAACCGCTTATTTAGCTTGCTCAAACCTTTTGGCCGTTTCGTCCCAATTCACAATGCCCCAAAACGCCTCAATGAATTTGGCGCGTTCGTTTTTATAATCCAAATAATAGGCATGTTC
>PFAS01000029.1:1501-3790 GCA_002778635.1 Candidatus Falkowbacteria bacterium CG10_big_fil_rev_8_21_14_0_10_43_11
TAAAATAGGCAAGGACGCAATAACATTGTTATTGTGCTTTTCTATTTGCATAATTAAAAGTCGTTCCGTTCGCGCGTCAAATACCAGCGCGGCCCAACCCGAGCCTTCAACAGACATGGCGGTTTGCGTAAATTCTTTTTTAAACCGCTCAAAATTGCCAAATTCTTGATTGATAGCATCCGATAAAACGCCTTTCGGCATGCCGCTATTCCGTTCGGCCGGAGCCAAATTTCCCCAAAATAACGAATGCAATAAATGCCCGGCAACCTGCCAAGATAAATCTTTGAGTGTCGCCTTCATATCTAAATCCGCGTTTTCTTGGCGCGCTTTGTCTAATTTTTCCAAAAGCGCGTTAGCGCCGTTAACATACGCCTGATGATGTTTTTGATGATGAATGATTAACTGTTCTTCAGACATCTGCGGCTCCAAATCCTTATAGCCATAGGGCAGTTGGGGTAAAGAATAATTTTTATTCATACATCATATTTTTATTTATTAAATCTCCCCCTCTCCTCAGATGAGGAGAGGGTTGGGGTGAGGTGCTGATATTTTAGTATTTTTCTATTTCAGAATAATTTCTGACGATAAAAAACAGATTAAAATTATCCCTTAATAAACGGCACAAAAACAAAACCCGGATATTCAACTGTTCTGAATTCGTCCCGACCGGTTTTTATTTCCTCAAACAATGATTCGTGACTTGGATATAACATCTTACCGCCAACCTTCAATTGCGCTCGCCAGACCAGCGGAACTTCATCCAGCGTTGCGGCGGCGATAATTTTATCCAGGCTCTCACGTTGGGGTAAAGACTGAATACCTACGACCGCGTTCCCGCATTCAAAAACAATGCGTTCCGCCAAAGCGGGGTATTTTTTTATGTTCTCCCGCCCAAACTGGCAAAGTTCCAGAACAATTTCGGCGGTGTAAATCTTTCCCGCACTTCCCACAATCTGCGCCAGCAGCGCCGCTTGCCAACCGGAGCCCGAGCCTACGTCAAAAATGATATCGCCTTCCCGCGCATCCAGATGCTCCAACATAAAGGCCACGGTTGAGGGCTGGGAGATGGTTTGACCAAAGCCAATAGGCAAAGGCTCGTCAACGTAAGCTAAACCTCCCATTTCTTCCGGCACAAAATCTTGCCTGTCAACCGCCTCAAAAGCAGCTATAATTTTTGCGGACTTTAAAACTCCTCTCTCCTTTAAAAAAGCCGCCAATTGATTCTGCTGATTTGCTTCCATAGATAAATGAATCACTCCTCCCTTTCCGTAAAGAGGGGTTGGGAGGGATTTATAAAATCCTATTTGGCATCTTAAATCTCCCCTAACCCCTCTTTACCAAAAGAGAGAAAAATATATCTTATTCGCTGGTTTTCCCGTCAAATTCCGGTGAGTCGGCTTCCGCTTCCGCCTTGGTCGCGCGCGCCACGCCGTCTTGGTGGTGAGCCGGAGAATAAATAGTGTAAAGTTTCAAATCGTCTGTCGCGGAAATGTTAATAACATTGTGCTCTGCGCCGGCCGGCACGACAATAGCCGAGCCATTCGCCACGTCATATTCATTGCCGTCAATGATACATTTCCCTTGCCCTTTTTCAAACCGGAAAAACTGGTCATTGTCCAGATGAACTTCCAGGCCAATTTCTTCATTCGGCCGCAAACTCATCAGCACCAGCTGGCTGTGCTTGCCGGTATATAAAACCCTGCGGAAATTATCATTTCCCAAAGTCGCCTTCTCAATGTTGTCAAAAAATCCTTTCATATGTTTTGTTTTTATTGCTTATTCTTTATATTGAACTACCCCGCCAATGGAACGGCGAGGATTTCCCAAACCAACTCCCATAGTTGTCATTCTGAACGGAGGTTAGCGAAGCTAACCGCAGTGAAGAATCTCTCGCGAATGCGAGACCTTTCACCCATTTGGACGAGATTTCTCCCCTGCAGTTACGGGGTCGGAACGACCCCGCGCGCGGAAACGCAGGGAAAGTTAATCTTATTTTACCAGTTTCCCTCAAAAAAGTAAATCTATGATTAAAATCGCTAATTATTCATTTTTAAACATCCCCGCATGGCCCGGAATTATCCGATCAGCCGATTCTAAAACCGTTTTCCGGCTCTCTTTTAACTTCTCGCTGTCTGTAGCGTACTGGTCATTTTCCAGAAAATCCTTTTCCCAAAAAACGTCTCCGCAAACAGCCACAACGCCATCAGGCGTTTTAACCAAAAGTGTTAAACCATCGTAGCTATGCCCGGGTGTTTTGATTATTTTAATATCTTCGCTAAATTGCTCTTG
>PFAS01000065.1 GCA_002778635.1 Candidatus Falkowbacteria bacterium CG10_big_fil_rev_8_21_14_0_10_43_11
TGATATTTTTTTAAAGTTAAATTTCTATATTGCTTTTTTACTTCTTTAAAATATAAATTTTCAACTAAGCGCAATTTTATTTTCCCGATAAACTTTCGTTTAGCTAATTCAAGGGCATATTTATCTCCTACCCAAATTTCTTCCGGCAGATTATTTTCCCAACCCAGCCGCGGATAACCGAAGCGCTCGCGGTAATTGGTCCAATGATCTAAATAAACAGCCGTTTTCACTCCTAATTTTTTAGCTTGTTTAACATATTTAAACTCAATTCCGGATGCCCAGCTAGTACCGGTAAGCAAAAAATCCGGGAGAAATTTTTTGAAAATTATCTCCGCGTCAAATTTTTTTGATATCAATAAATCGCCTAATTTTTTTCTTAAAAATATTTTTCTAGCCGGACCTAACGCCAAACAGACAAACTTCGCCTTGCTATTATTGGCTTTAACGTAAGCGGAAATAATTTCCGCTCCGCCGGCGTCGTGGCAGACCGTAATCACTGTTCTTTTTTTATTTCCGATAATCATCTTTTAATAAGCCATAATTTATTATATCCTGGTATCTGCCGTTTTTGTATAATGCCTGCCGCAAAACGCCTTCCTTAATAAAACCAATGCTTTCAGCCAATTTTTGCATGCTGATATTGTCCTCTGATGTGCCGCAATACACGCGATTCAAATTCAAAGAGTCAAATCCATGGCTGATTATTAATTGAAGCGCTTCTCTGCCCACGCCTTTTCCCCAATAAAACTTATCTCCGATTATGATGGCGAGCTCTGCTGTTTTATTTATCAAATCCATGTCTTGAAGCGACACATTACCGATGTGTTTGTTATTTTTCTTGTCTATAATTGCCAATATTAAATTATTCCTTGATTTAATCACGCTATTATAATATTCGGTCATATTCTGTTTATAATTTGGAAAGCGATGATGCGCGTTAAATCGGCAAATTTCCGGATTATTAAACCATGACTGATAATTTTCAGTCAGATCAGATTCCGCGATCTGCCGTAAATAAATTTTATTGCCGGTTAAAAATGAATTAGGCATAATATTTATGATTTTACGTTTTAATTTTTGAACTATTGCGGACAAACGCCACTCTGAATTTTTTATGGCTGGTTTTAACTTGATTATTTTTTATAAGGTACTTTTTGCTTGACATGCTGATTTATATTATATAGCTGAGGTTTATTTCTTAAATAATCCACCACATCTTCAGCAGAAAAATCCGGTTTAGCCGGCATTAAAGCGTTATAGACTTTACTGATTAATTCGTAATCTTCTGGCGTATCTAAGGTTAATCGCAGTTCCGGCCAATTCATTTTTCCTTTGCCGCGCCAACTAAATAATTTATACCTTTCCGGATGCTGATAAATATACAAAGAAGCATGCTCGTGATGCTCAGGATCAGTAGCTAATTTTTTAACTTGTTTTAAAACCAAATAGGGAAAAACCCTAACGTCGAAACCTATGGGGAATCCTTCTTCAAGCTCATTAGAAGCATAGTCATAGCCACCATCTGCCAGCGTATTAATTAAATAATCAACAATCCGCCAATCAACCATCGGACTATCGGCCATACCCTGCACTATAATCTCAGCTTGGCATATTTCCGCCGCTTCTAAAATTCGCGACAATACATTCTCTTCGCTACCCCGATAAAATTTGTAACCGTCTGCGCGGCAAACTTTTTCAATAGCATCGTCTTTGGGGTTGATGGTCGTAGCCACGATAATGTCGTCAATATATTTACTCCTGCTCAAACGTTCGATAATCCTTATCAAAATAGACTCGCCGGTCAAAGGCATTAATACTTTGCCCGGCAACCTAGTCGCATTCATTCTAGCCTCGATTGTCGCTACTACTTTTTTATTATTTTTCATAAAACTTGATGGTTTTATTTAATATTTCAGCTTGAATTTCAGCTTTCGACCAATCCCAATAGCCTGTTTTAAAAGCTAAAATTTGCGGTTGTATTTTCTCGGCTATCGGACACAAGCCGATCTGATATTTTTGCATTTTATCGCTATATAATTTTTTATAAATTTCCTCCTTGCCTGAAAAATTTAAATGTTGAAACATCAACTCCAAATAAGTTAATTTCCAAGCGGCGTAAATTCCGTCCCCCCCTAGTTCCATAAATTTTTTCCTAAAATCAAACCACTTTATTCGAGGATGAACCAGTCTAACCGCTAACGACCAATAAGAATTTTTATATCCTACCGGAGTTGCTTGCGGTATTAGCCAATCTACTCCTCTCATTTGTTTCAAAAATAAATTAGCTACGTCAATTCGGCGCTGCACCAACTCTTCTAAATGCTCCAACTGACCTAGAGCCACTGCCGAACAAAGTTCCGGCATTCGATAATTATAACCTAGACAAACGTGGCGATTATAATTTGGATTTTGTATATCGTCTTTGGTTATTTTTCCTTGTTTCGCTGAAACATCAGCATAGCCTAAAACTGAAAATCTCCTGATGCGTTCTGCCATTTTTTGGTTGTTAGTACAAAGCACGCCACCTTCGCCAGCTGACATATGTTTTGAAGCCTGAAAACTAAAACTGGATAAATGACCTATTGAACCGACTAAGCGTCCTTTATATTTTCCTAAAAAACATTGAGCGCTATCTTCAATTACGACCAATTTATGCTTTTTAGCAATTTTCATTATTAAATCCATATCCGGCGATAAACCATATAAGGATACAGCAATAATCGCTTTAGTCCTGGGTGTAATTAATTTTTTAATCGCTACAGGATCAATCTGAAAAGTGTTTTCGCAAACATCGGCAAAAACCGGCACCGCATCATGTTGCATTACTGCCATTGAAGTTGAAGCCATAGTCAAGGGCGGCACGATTACTTCATCACCCGGCCTAATACCGGCCGCGTACATAGCGGAATGCAAAGTCGCCGTTCCATTATTATGCGCCAAAACATATTTTACTTTAAATTTTTTGGCAAAAGCCTTTTCCAATCGACTCATCATACTACAACCACTGGAAGAACGGAATTCAGTTGTTAAAACCTCTTCAACATATTTTCTTTCTCTCTCGCCTATTCTGATAATAGTTTTTTTCATATTTTTATATCATCGGAGCCAATCCATAGCATTGTCTGATTGACAAATGCCTGTGAATATTAAAACCATTTTTATTTATTCTATCGGGATCAATATATCTGCCGGTATAAATTCTATCGCCGTTATTATCCTTATCCGAACACCAAATAAAATCTTGTTGCCATAAAATTTTGCCGTCGGTATGAAAATAATAAGCAAAAAAAATAAAGGCGGTCAAAATTGCCGGAGGGAAAGCCGCGCCTTTCATAGTTTCCGGACTTTTGCCACGAGTATTTTTATCAACTTCTTTCCCGATTAAATACCATTTATTTTTTAAAACGGTCTGCTCCGCGAATTTTTCCTTAAAATACCAATCTTGGTTGTAAAAGCAAGGCTCTTTAATTTCAGGGTTAACTCCAAAAAAATCACGTAGGGAATTTAAAGTTAATTTTTGCCCAGTAGCATTTCGCTGAACGCCGAGTA
>PFAS01000063.1:0-3383 GCA_002778635.1 Candidatus Falkowbacteria bacterium CG10_big_fil_rev_8_21_14_0_10_43_11
CGAAAGAAATTTTGCGGTTAAAGGAAAACTTTTATTATTGCCCGACATCCCCCCTTTTAATTATTGGGGAGAATGCTTTTTGATTTTAGCTGAAAAATAATATGCTAACCGGAAAAAAAATATTAATCGTTACGCCGCGCTTTCCCTTGCCGGCCAAAGGCGCTTGCGAACAGGACCGGCTGGCGGGAATGTTGCAACTCAAAAATCTGGGTTGCGAGGTTATGGGTATCAGCAAAATTTTTAGTTGGCAGGACCAAAGTTCTATTCAGGCGTTTGCCCAAAAAAACGGCATTGTCGTCCAAACCGCGCCTTACCAAACGGAAGCGCAAAAAACATTAAAACAAAAATTATTTTTTTACGGTCGGCGGCTGATTAACCCCCTGTTTTGGGACGGAGCCGCTTACGAATACAGTCATCGGGGAATAAAAGAAATGTTAGCCGAAGTCATTGCTGAATATCGTCCGGATCTGGTTTGGTTTGATTACACTTATTTATGGCCGCTATACGGACTTACAAAAAAACGCGGCATACCAATAATAACTCGTTCCCTTAATTTTGAGCCGAGCCATTTTATTCAAGAAGACGGCTGGAGCATAATTAATTTTTTTAAAGCGATTGCCAAATGCGCCAGTGAATATCTAATGGCAAAAGATAGCAATGTTATTTTTTCCATTACCCCGCAGGAAGAAAAAATATACAACCGATTTTTTTCTAAACGCGCGACTAACTTGCCGTTGAGAGGATTGCCAAAGTTAATTAAAGCCGAAAGGGAAATAAGTGATAAAAAAATATTGGACGTTTTTTTTATGGGGTCCACTTATAACGTGGTCCATAATCGCCGCGCTTTGGAATTGGTTATTAAATATATCGCTCCCTTGGCGGAAAAAATTGCCCCTAACCGGTTTATTTTTCACGTTAGCGGCGGAAAATTTCCGGCAAAATACCGGTGCTATCTTAATGGCAAAATCATTTATCACGGTTATGTGGCTGATTTGGATGAGTTTTTGGCTAAGATGGATATCGCTTTAATTCCTTCAATATTTGGCGCCGGCATGCAGCAAAAAATTTTTGAACCGTTAGTGCGCGGAATCCCGCTTATCACCTCGCGGCGGGGGATTGCCGTCTACCCTTTTAACCACGCGGAGCATTTGTTATTCGCTGGTAGCGCGGAAGATTTCGTTAAGTGCTTGTTAAAAATGCAAGCGGTAGAACTGCGGCGAATATTATCTTTAAATGCCATCCGGTTAAGCCAAAAGCTATTTTCTCAAGAGGCGCTGGACGCAATAATTATTAATCAGCTTAATAAATTATGAAAGTATATTATTACGTAAACGCCCGCATTCCCACGGAAAAAGCGCACGGCCGGCAGATTATGGAAAATTGCCATGCTTTGGCAAAGCAAGGCGTTGATGTTACTTTAATATTGCCTCGGCGCCATAACCGTCTGAAAAAAGACCCCTTTGTTTTTTACGGCTTAAAGAAAAATTTTAAATTAAACCAGATTTTTTGTTTTGATTTATTGCCTTTAGCCAAAGGAAAAAGAATTTTTTTTATCATTGAAGCGGTCAGTTTTGCCCTTAGCGCGCTCGGGCATGTTTTAAGCGCGCGCGGCCGCTACGATGTTTTGTATACCCGCGATTTGATAATCGCCGCCGTTTTCAGTTTATTGAACAAACCGCTGTTTCATGAAGTGCATAATTTGCCGGATAAAATAAGTTGGTGGCACCGCTTAATCTGGCGCCGTTGTCGCGGCATCATAGTCATCAGCGCCGGCTTGGGAAACGAATTGATTAAAAATAAAATTGAAGCGGATAAAATATTAATAGCGCGGGACGGCGTGAATTTGGAAAAATTTAATTTAATTTTATCAAAACAAGCAGCTAGGGAAAAATTAAAATTAAACCAAGAAAAAAAGATGGTTTTATATACCGGCCATTTGTATTCATGGAAAGGCGCTGATTTATTGGCGCGCGCGGCTGCTGAATTGCCGGCGGACGCGGCCGTTTATCTGGTCGGCGGAACTGCCGAAGACATAAATAATTTTCAAAAAAAATACCGAGCCGCAAATTTAGAAGTCGTCGGTTATCGCCCGGCGGAAGAAATTCCGCTTTGGCTTAAAGCGGCGGATGTGTTAGTGTTGCCCAATTCAGCCAAGGAAAAAATTTCTTCCTTTTATACTTCACCGCTTAAATTATTTGAATATTTGTCGTCCGGCCGGCCGATTGTGGCCGCTGATTTGCCCAGCATCAGGGAAGTGTTAAATGATGATAATTCAATTTTGGTGCCTCCGGACGATTTGGCCGGTTTGGCTATGGGGATTGGTAAAATACTTAATGACCCGGCATTAGCCGCTAAAATCTCCACTCAATCCTTAAGGGACGCGCAACAATACTCCTGGGATAGACGGGTGGAAAAAATAATCGCTTTTATCAAAAATCAAAAGTCATAATGCCCTTGCCGGTTTTTTTTCCAGACTTGCAGCACTTCTTTGATCATTTGGGGAGCGTCTCGCTTGATGTTTAAATTTGTTTTTCCTACGTTTTCCAAGGACACGGGCATTTCTTTAATTTTAAACCCCACTTTTTTGGCAACCAATAGAATTTCCACATCAAAAGACCATTTATCAATCGTGAGTTTTGATATAATAGTAGACAGTAATTTTTTATTCATGCCTTTTAAGCCCGCCAAGGTATCGGAAAATTCAAGCGGCAGTAATAGCCGGACGAAAAAAGAATATATTCGGTGAGTTATCAGGCGCGGCCAAGCCGGTTTTTTATTGTCGCCGTCACTCGCAAAATCCCGATTAGCCAAAACCAAATCGGCTTCGCCTCGTTTCAACATCTCAAAAATGGTTTTTATCGGTTCCGTTAAGTAGGGAAGGTCGGCATCGGTATAAAATATAAAATCACCTTGCGCTTGCTCAAGCCCCTCTCGAACGGTATATCCCTTGCCTTTGTTGACTTTTCTGGCAATGAGTTTAATCGCCGGATATTTTTCTATTTTTTCTTTTATCGCCCGTACCGTTTCTTCTCCGCCACCGTCATTGACGATTATAATTTCGCCGTTGATATTTTCCCGATTTAAAAAATCTACCAGTTTTTCGATGGTAGTTCCGATTACGGTACTGTCGTTGTAGGTTGGCACGATAACGGAAATCGCGTATCCCATAGTGTTTTTTCTCGTTTACTTTCGACCTTAATTATGTTAACATTGTATCTATATTTTTGTCTAAGGTCAAATTTAAATTAATCCTATGAATATTTTAATTACCGGCGGGGGCGGATTTCAAGGCAGCCATTTGGCGGAATTTTTGTTGGAGCAGGGCCATGCCGTTTCCGTACTTAACGCTTACTCGCCGACGGCCGTTTCCAATCTATCCCAAA
>PFAS01000063.1:3418-6933 GCA_002778635.1 Candidatus Falkowbacteria bacterium CG10_big_fil_rev_8_21_14_0_10_43_11
ATTTTTCATTTGGCCGGGTATATTAATGTTGACCAATCATTGCAAGACCCGCTGTCTGTTTTTAAAGTGAATATTTTTGGCACCTGCAATGTTTTGGAATCGGTAAGAAAAAACAAAAATCGCCTGATTTATGTTTCCAGCCGCGAAGTCTACGGCGACGGCGAAGACAACAAGCCGATTAATGAAGCTTCGGAATTAAAACCCAACAGCCCGTACGCCGCGTCCAAAGCGGCCGCTGATATAATTTGCTACGCTTATTTTAAGTCTTATGATTTGGATGTAACGATCGTCCGGCCGTTTAATGTTTACGGCGAGCGGCAGAAGAGCGGACCGTACGGGGCGCTAATACCGATTTTAACCGCCAAAGCTCTGAAAGGCGAAGGCCTGACGATTTTTGGGGACGGCAGCCCCACCAGAGATTACAGCCATATTAGCGATATCGTCAGGGGATACAATCTGATTTTAAATAACAACAATTTAAAAGGAAAAGCCATTAATCTCGCCAGCGGCCAGAATGTAAAAATTAAAGACATCGCGGAATATATCGCCGGTAAATTTAACGTGAGCGTAAAGTATGCCGCTTCCCGTCCGAGCGAAGTAAAGCATATTTTGGCGGATATTTCGTTTGCCCGCAGTTTGGGTTTTTCTCCGCAAGTTGATATTTGGGAAGGAATTGATCGCTATATTGAATGGGCGAAAAATAACTCGAATGATTAATTTGTCGGATTATGCATTCAATCAAAAATTTTTTTACCCCTTATAATTTTGTTTTAACTTGCCTAGTTATTTTTTTTATTGCTCTGGTCGGTTACGGTTTTCCCGACAGCTCTTCTCCTTGGTTTGACGAGGGAATAAACTTGGGCATTGCCAAATATTGGGTTGAACAGGGAGTTTTCAGTTTGCAAACCGGACCCGATGAATTTGTCGGGGAAAGAGCGCTGCTCATAACCACCAATTACCCGCTGCTTTTTTTTGTGGCGGTTAGTTTTAAAATTTTTGGCGTTGGGTTATGGCAGGCAAAAACAGTGATGATTATTTTTTTATTTATTTTCGCCTGGTTATTTTGGCAACTGGCAAAAAAATATTACGGCAAAAACTGCGCTTTGGCCAGTTTGGCTTTGTTAATCACTTTTTTGCCCCTGTATGGCAACGGCAAAAGCGTATTGGGGGAAGTGCCGGGTTTGGTTTATTTTTTGGGCGGCTTATTGATGCTGGATAAAAAAAAGAGCTGGCAGATTTTTTTGGCCGGCCTGTTATTAGGTTTGGGAGCGGCCGCCAAATCAATTTATTTATTATTTATTTTTAGCGTGTTCGCGGGTGAAATTTTTATAGCGGTCAAAAATAAAAAAATAGATTATCGGCGCATTTGGCTTTTAGCCGGCGGCGCGGCACTGCCACTGTTAATTTGGGTTTATACTTTGGTGCCGGATAATTTTACCTCCGCTTATTTCCAAAAAACTTTAGACTTGTACGGCAACCCCTACAAAACCACCAACGTCATTTTTTCAAATTTGTTCAGATTCGTAAGCGAGTCAACTCCGCTTCATTTCGCTTTGCTGTTCGGTACCTTCTTTTTTGCTAAAATTATAAAAAAGTTCCGCTCTTTTAACCATGTTGAGGCGGTATTGTTGGTTTTTATCATTTTAAATTTTATTTTTTATTTAAAAACCGTCGGCTGGTACCGCTATCTTTTTCCGGCGCATACTTTATTATTTATCATTTTTCCCGCGGCCTTGTTTAAAATCAGAGATGAATTTTGCGCCAATAGTCATTTAAAAAAATACGGCGCGGCCGCGATTATCGTAATATTATTTTCGGCCCAGTCGGTTAATTTATTTTTTAATATTAAAAACCCGTTATATTATAATCCCAAGCCGCGCGAATTTGCCGACGAGGCGAATAAAATTATGCCGACGGATAAAGATGTGCTAGTCTTAAATTATCCGGAAGTCGCTTTTATGTTAAAAGGGGAGCGTGTCTGGATATATTTGCCGACCAGCCCGCATTTGACGGTCGGAACGGATTTATTCCAAAAAGAGGATTATCCGGATTATATCATCAGCGATTCGTGGAGCGATAATTATTATCTGCAACAAAATTTGGTGACGGCGAATAAATATGATTTAATTTTAACCAAGGGGCGTTATAATTTATATGTCCGAAAATAATTTTATAAAAAAATCGCGCGGCAAAACACAAAAGTTAAAAGATTTTGTCACCTTGCCTTTGCGGGCGCTGGCCATTTTTGAAGAAAATAAATGGGGGCTGTCATCTCTGCAACAAGAAAGATTTGAATACGCCGCAAGAGAAGTAAAAGGATACTGCCTGGATGTCGGCTGCGGCAAATATAATTTGTTCATTAAAGAGTTTTTAAATAATAATGGCGTCGGCATAGACGTTTATAAATACGAGGGCTTAACTAATGAAAATATCGTCAAAGACATTACCAATTTCCCTTTTCCGAATTATTCGTTTGTTTCAATAACTTTTATCGCCAATTTGAGCCATATTCCCAAATCCATGCGAGATAAGGAGTTGGCCGAGGCTTATCGCTGTTTAAAAAAAGGCGGCAACATCATAATTACCATGCCCGGCGCTTTCGCGAGCGTCATTATCCACAAAATAGTTTATTTATATGATAAAATTTTTAAAACCAACTACGACGTGGACAATATCAGGGGAATGCACGAGGAGGAGGAATATTATTTGCGGGACAAGGAGATAATCGCCCGATTGGAAGCCGCCGGCTTTACGGACATTAAGAAAAAATATTTTTTAACCCAATGGGGGCTGAATCATTTGTTCACCGGACGAAAAAGGGAATAGAGGAAGGGAAAAACATGATTTATCATTTAATTATCGCAAGGGCGGCGAATATATGAAAAATATTTTTTCAATTGATATTGAATCCTGGGTGCATTTTTATATTGACTCTTTAAAAATAAAACCGGCCGCGATAACCGGCAGCGCCAGGCGGGAATTGGATAATAGCTATATCGCGGACGCAATAGAGAAGATATTGGATTTATTGGATGAATACCGGCAACAAGCGACTTTTTTTGTGGTCGCGGAAATCTACGACTGGTATCCGGATGTTATTAAAGAAATCGCTAAGCGAGGGCACGAAATCGGCTACCACACGCATAGCCATTTGGTTTTGCAAAACAAAGAAATATTGGAAAGAGAACTGGAAAAATCAAAAGATTTTATCGCCGCCTTTCAGCCAGTTGGTTTTCGGGCGCCGCAAATTTATATCCAAAACGATTCGTTCGCCGTTTTAAAGCAATATGGGTTTAAATATTCATCTTCCACTTATGACAGCTATCGGGTGATGGATATTAACGGCGTTGCTGAAATTCCCGTATCCGCGCTTTCCTTTCGCCAAAGAAATAATTCAAGCCAAAAACTGCCAAAACAATTGACCGCTAAATTGCTTTGGAAAAAAATTCCGTTCGGCAGCGGTTTATTCATCGCCCTGTTTGGCTCAAAGACCTCGTACTTTATAGATAAAATCA
>PFAS01000063.1:6995-8330 GCA_002778635.1 Candidatus Falkowbacteria bacterium CG10_big_fil_rev_8_21_14_0_10_43_11
AAGTTGTTTAAGCAATACCAATTTACCTCATTTAAAGATTATTATGGATATTAAAGCTTACTGGGATAAAAAAATAATTGACTGGGAAAATTCCATCGTTAAGCGGGGAACTTTTTCGGCGGTGGAAAAACTCGCCGGTTATTTCCGAAAGCCGCTTGTCTTCCGTGCGGAACTTTGCCTGAAATTACTCGCGCCGTTTATTAACGGCAAAACTATTTTGGAACTCGGGTGCGGCTCCGGCTTTTTTGCTTTTGAATTGAGCCAGCGCGGGGCGGCAAAAAAAATAATCGGCATAGACATCTCACCCAACGCCGTTAAGCGGGCGAAAGAAATAAACGCTCAAAGGTCTGTACCGGCTGTTTGCGATTTTCTTGAAGCTGACGCTTCCGCTTTGGCAACACTACCGGCAGCGGATATAACTATAGGGTTAGGGTTTCTTGATTATCTGACGCAAGCGGAAATAAAATTAATTTTTGAAAAAAATAAAAGTAAATATTTTTTGTTTACTTTTTCCGAGAAGAAATTTTCCCTCTGGCGGTATGTTCATATCCTTTATTTGTTGTCTCAGCGCTGCCCCAAACATTTTTATTATACCAAAAGGCAAATTAGTGAGTGCATTGCCGCTAGGTACGGTGAAATCCAATTTATCAATCACCGAAAACTTAGTTTTTGCTGCGTAGTACATAATTTGCCGCGGCAATAATTTTAAAAAATTATGATAGCCAAAATCGCGCAGCTTTTGTCCTACCACCCTTATGTGACGACTGCCAAAATATCCGTGGCGCTTAATTCCGCCGCCGCCATTTTATTATTTGCTTGCCTGTTTTTTTATTTTTACCGTAAGTATTTTTGGAAAAACCAGGCGGCGCGCGAGCTTTTTTGGCTGGTTAACATAATTTTCGCATTTATCATTTTCGTTAAATTCATCATTGGCGTTTTATATCAGGGGTACATACCGGAATTGACGTTTTTTTTCGCGATACCATCGCCTAAACTGTTAGGCTTTGGCTGGCTGTTAACGGCCACGGGTGTGTTTTTATTTTTTTTATACTTTCGGAAAAAAATAGAATCTTTATCCACTTCTAAATTTTTAGCAATTTTGTTCGCCGTGTTTTTTATTTTTTCCGTAAGCGTCGCCGGCATTAGGGAAGGAGCGGTGAGCATTGCCGACCCGTTTACCAGAGTTTATTGGGAATATACCGGTAACATTCCGCTGATCTCTTCGGCAAAAAATTTTTTGCATGATTATATAACTTTGGAACCGCGCCTTGCCCGGCACAGCATCACTCATCCGCCCGGGTACAGTTTGCTCCTTTATTTTTTCCATAAATTGTT
>PFAS01000009.1 GCA_002778635.1 Candidatus Falkowbacteria bacterium CG10_big_fil_rev_8_21_14_0_10_43_11
AACTTTTTTGCGGGGTGGCGAGGTTTCCGAGCGACGGCGGGGCTGGCTTCCTTATTGGGGGTTTTGCTCAAAAAATGTTCGAACATCAATCAAAAAACACCGCCACTCGATTCGCTTCTCGACAAGCTCGGAGCTCACTCGTGGTCTACATTCCTCGCTTGACTCAGAATTACGACCAAATAATTATCAAGCGAATCGAGTGTCCCGAACCTTGAGCGAAGCCGAAAGGTGAGGGGCAAATATACTTGAATCGACAAAAAATATGGAAAAGCGATTTTTAAATATTATTCCGATTTCAAACTAAAAGGGTTAAATTTTGTCTGATCATCGTAATAATCTTCCTGCTCGGTTTTTTTAAGCCAGCCGATAATCCTATAAGTTACAGGAGTTAAAATAATTTCTACGCCGGTTTTAAAAATGTAGTTAGAAACTATCAGAGTCAGAATTAACGAAGCAGGCAGGATGCCGGCAAAAGCAATCAGAATAAAGAGCACAGTATCCAGCCCTTCGCCGACCAAGGTGGAACCAATGGTTCTGGTCCAGAGCCACTTGCCTTTAGTCCAGACCTTCATTTTGGCCAGAACAACCGAATTGGAAAATTCGCCGGCAAAGTAGGCCAGCAAACTGGCCAAGACAATCCTGGGAGTTAACCCTAGGATTTTTTGATAAGCTTCCTGGTTGTCCCAGCCCGGGGCCGCAGGCAGCCAGCCGACTATCAGCAAAATGGCCGACATCAACAAAGCGCAGAAAAATCCTATCCAGATGATCCTTCTAGATTTTCTAAAACCATAAACTTCCGTCATAATATCGCCAAAGATATAGGCCAAAGGAAAAAGCAAAGTGCCGCCGTCAAAGTCAAATGGTCCGAAGGTGACAATTTTAGTTGAGGCAATGTTGGAAATCAGCAGCACGGCCACAAATAGCCCCACCAGCAGATCAAAATATTTAAAATTGCGCATATTATACCTTGTGATATAATGATTAAGCTATAAATCCCTCGTTGTCTGACGGAAACAGTAGAAGCATTATAACAAAGGACCTTGATTTAGTAAATTTTAGATTTTCCGTGAACTGACACATTAAAATTTTTAAACTTGAGAGTTGCTGGTATGGATTTTTTAAGTATTCCAATTTAGTTCAAATTTATGCCTTCCCAAATAGAAGAAATAAAACAACGTTTGGATCTAGTTGATCTAATTAAAGAATATATTCAACTAAAGCCCGCCGGCTTAAATTTTAAAGCCCGCTGCCCGTTTCATAACGAAAAGACGCCCAGCTTTATGGTTTCGCCGGAAAAGCAGATCTGGCATTGCTTTGGCTGCGGCAGCGGCGGCGATCATTTTGAATTTATCAAAAAGTTAGAAGGCATTGAATTTGTGGAGGCATTAAGGATTCTGGCAGATAAAGCCGGGGTCAAACTGGACTATCATAATCCAGAAGTGCACAGCCGCCGGACCAAGCTGCTGGATTTATGCGATGCCGCCGCTTCATTCTGGCAGCAAAAGCTGAAAACCGACAAAGAAGCGGAGCTTGTCAGAAAATATTTGGCGGGCAGGGGAGTGGCCGACCAAACGATTGATGATTTCATATTGGGCTACTCTCCCGACAGCTGGGATGAGACCATTAAACATCTGCAGAACAAAGGTTATTCCTTGCTGGAAATTGGTCAGGCGGGCTTGAGCGTCATCGGCAAACAGGGCAAGCCATTTGATCGGTTCCGCGGCCGGTTGATCTTTCCTATTAGGAACGTTCATGGGCAGACGGTGGGCTTTGGCGCCCGCAAAATGAAAGAGGATGATCAGGGCGGCAAATACGTCAACTCTCCCCAAACGGAGTTTTATAACAAAAGCGATATACTTTATAACTTGGACCAGGCCAAAGCCGAGATTAAAAGATTGGATTACGTTATTTTAGTGGAGGGCTATATGGACGTTTTGGCTTGCCATCAGGCCGGCACCAAAAACGTAGTGGCCGTTTCCGGCACCTCGCTGACTCAAGGTCAGATTAACATCCTCAAGCGTTATACCGAAAACGTCATGATTGCTTTTGACGCCGATGTGGCCGGCACCCTGGCCAACCTGCGGGGCATTGATTTGGCGTGGCGCGCCGGTCTCAATGTTAAGGTGATTCATCTGCCCGCCGGCCAGGACCCCGACGATTTAATCAGGCAAGATAAAGATCAATGGCGGGAGCTGGTATTAAAATCCGAAAATTTTATGGATTATATTTTTGCCGTTACTTTGGCCGGGCTGGATCTGACCCGGGTTGACCATAAAAAGAAAGCGGCGCAGCAGCTCCTTAAAGTCATTAGTCAGCTGGGCGATGAAGTGGAAACAGCCCACTTTGTGCAAAAGTTGGCCGGCGATCTGGCCATAGCCGAAGAGCCGTTACGTTCAAAGCTTATGGAGATAAAAAGCAAAAATACCGGCAGTCAGTCAACAGGCCCGGCTGGCCAGGCCGCGCCGCTGACCAAGACGATTAATCATGAAGAAGTTTTAGGCGAAAGATTACTGGTGCTGCTGTTCAAGTTCCCCGGTCAGATAGGCGTCATCAGCCAAAAGATTGACCCGGAATTTCTCGGCCAACCTTGGCTGGAGGAAGTTTACAAAAAGCTGATTATATACTATAATAAGAATCAAAGTTTTGATTTCAAAACTTTCATTTCGGAATTTCCCAAAGAGCGGGAAAATTTTTTAAATAAACTGGCACTACTGGCTGAAGCCGACGAGCTGGCCGACGACCCCGTTGTTTTAAAGCAGGAGTTCGGTTTGCTCGTCTTAAGAATCAAACAAAATCACCGCGATAAAAAAACCAAAATTTTAATTCAACAAATCGCTCAGGCGGAAAGGGAGCACAATCACGAAAAAATGAATCAATTAAGCCAGGACTATTCGCAGTTGATTAGCCAATCCATTGAATGAGCGTAAAAAATTATGCCTCCAAAAAAGAAAACTATCAGGTCTAAAACCAAAGAGCGGCGGCTGCCTAAAAAGCCGGGCAAGCCAAGATTGAAAATCGGAGCCAAGAAATCAGTAAAAAAAGCGTTGCCGGCGCGTTTTAAAAAAAATGTTCGGAAGAGAGCGCCGGGTAAATCCATAATTAAAGAGGCGCTGGTTACCAGGCCGACTGACGAGGAGCTTGCCAATCTAATCAGTAAAGGCCGGACCAGGGATTTTTTGACCGAGGAAGAAGTGCTGTATGTTTTTAAAGACGTAGAGGATTATCTTGGCGCATTTGAAGATTTTTTAGACCAGATTGAACTTAATGGTATTCAAATCATCAATCGTGAAGTTGGACTGCTGGAAGAAGTAGTTGAAGAGAATCGGCCCAAGGCCACTGCCAAAGAAAAAGAAAAGCTGGATATGAGAAAGTTGGACCTGGCTGACATTTCTTCCGACTCCATCCAAATGTATTTAAGAGAGATCGGGAAGGTTCATTTGCTTTCCGGCGAAGAAGAAGTCCAGCTGGCCAAAAGAAAAGAAAAAGGCGAGATGGAAGCCAGGCGCAAATTGGTGGAAGCCAACTTGAGATTAGTTGTCAGCATTGCTAAAAAGTACACTGGCCG
>PFAS01000050.1 GCA_002778635.1 Candidatus Falkowbacteria bacterium CG10_big_fil_rev_8_21_14_0_10_43_11
TAACAATTTCTATAAAATAATTTAATAACTCCGTAAATATACTATGCTACATTTCATAGTTTCAACACCGATTTTACTTTAGCCACCACCTCCTGCGGCATAAAATGCGCTTTAATTAAAAAATCTTTAGCGCCCAACTCCAGTCCTTTCTTAACATCGTCGCTTTGGCTTAAATTAGTCAATAAAATTACCGGGATATTCTTAATATCAGCATCTTTTTTCAATTCCCGCAAAACTTCAAAGCCGTTCATTTTGGGCAGCATTACGTCCAATAAAATAATATCGGGCATTTTCTCTTTGGTTAATTTAATCGCCTTGGCGCCGTTATCGGCGATAAATACTTCAAAACCCTCCGTTTGGAATTTATCCACGTACATGCCTAATAAAAAATTGTCGTCTTCTACCAGTAAAATTTTTAGTTGTTTAACCATATGTTTCAACTAGTTAATTACTCATAACCCGCAAAACTTCTTCTATGCTCGTGATTCCTTGCAACGCCCGGATAATTCCGTCCTGCTTGATGGTGATAAAACGCTGTTTTTTTAAAACCTCCGACTCGTGATTCAGCTCTTTTTTATTGGCGATGTAACTCTTGATTTCGTCAGTTACATCCAAGACCTCCCCGATGGATATTCTTCCTTTATAGCCGGTATTGCCGCAGCGCGCGCACCCTTTGCCTTTATATAATTTAACCGCGCGATCGCCCAAGGCGGCATCGTCAAATAATTTTTTTATCTTATCGTCCACTAAATCATACATTTTTTTTACTTCCGCCGCAATGTCTTCCTGAACTTCATCGCTTATTGCTTCTTCCGTCTTGCAAAAACTGCAAATCCGGCGCACTAATCTTTGAGCCAAAATGCCGTTTAAAGTTGAGGCCAGTAAAAACGGCTCCACCTGCATGTCAATTAAGCGCGGAATGGTGCCGACCGCGTCGTTAGTGTGAAGAGTTGACAAAACCATGTGGCCGGTCAACGCGGCGTGGATGGCTAATTCCGCCGTTTCGCCGTCGCGAATTTCGCCGACCATAATGATATCCGGATCCTGGCGCAAAAGCGACCTTAATCCGGTGGCGAAAGTAAAGCCCACTTCATTGCGAATTTGCGCTTGATTGGCGCCGTCAAGATAATATTCAACCGGATCTTCCAGGGTGGAAATGTTTACGCCTTCCTCGTTTAAAATGGTAAGGGCGGCAAAAAGCGTGGTGGATTTCCCGCTGCCGGTCGGACCGGTAACTAAAAACAAGCCGTCGCTTCTCTGAATGTTATTTTTAATGATTTTTAAACTGCGTCCTTCATAACCCAAATCTTCCAAGGTCGGAGCGCCGCGGCTTACGTCCAAAATTCTCATGACCACTTTTTCCGTTTCTATCAAAGGCAAAATAGAAACGCGGAAATCAATCTTTTTGCCGTCAAAGCCAAGCCGAATCCGGCCGTCTTGGGGAATTCTGGTTTCGTCTAATTTTAAATTTGCCAGCACTTTAACGCGGGCGATAATGGAATTGTGGACGCTTAGCGGCAAAACTAAAGAGGTGTGCAAAATGCCGTCAACGCGATACCGCACGCGGCTTTCGTTTTTATACGGTTCAATGTGGATGTCGGATGCTTTGCCCTCTACCGCGTGCTTTAAAATAACGGATACTATTTTAGAGATCGGCGCCGCTTTGGTTATTTCTTCAGTCAATTCGCTTTTGCCCCGCCGTTTGCTTTTTTCATCCGTCGTTTCGTCTTCTCTGGCCTGCAGGGCCGTCTTCACTTCTTCGGAAAGCGTCAGATACTGGCCGTACGCTCTGTTGAAACTGTCCAAAGAAATCGCGCCGTATCTTATTTGATAGCTTTCTTTGGCTGCCAAAAAATTAAGCGCTTCAATGGCCTTTAAATTTTCGTAATCAATTATGCCGACGTCTAAAACATTGCCTTCTTTGTTAAAGCAAATTATCTTATAATTTTGCGACACCTCTTGCGAAATAATGTTTAGAACATCTTTTAAAATATTCCTCTCCGCCAAATTAACGTAATTTATTCCCCAAAACTTGGCTTTAGCGGCGGTTAATTTCTCCTCGTCAATAATTTTCTGGCTTATTAAAATATCCTCCGCTGAAGCGCCGCCGCTCATTTGGCTTTGCACCGCGGCTTGCTGCCGCTCATTGATAACTCCATCTTCTTTTAAAATGCTCAAAATATCTTTTTTGACGTTATTTGCCATAGCTTTAATGCCCTCCGGTTATTTTTGACTAGACGATATAAAAGGATTGTTATTGCCCGCGGCCGTTGTTTCCGGGGCCTCCGGATTGCCGCGTAATCTTTTGAATTTTTCACTGGAAAGAAAATCTATTTCTTCTTGAATGTTCGTATTTCGCGCGCCTAAATTCTCTTCAACAATTGCGGTGTTTTTTATCGCCCCCTCTCCTTTATTCTGCGTAGGCGACCGCTTATTGGCGTATAAACTATTATACAGCGTAAAAACCGTTCCGCCCAACAGAACAATCAGAATGGCTGAATAAAGCGCTATTTTTTTTAGTGGCATGCTTTTTGGCGCTAACATATTTTATTCGCGCAAATAATAAGATTTGACGATTAACTCCGCTTTGTCGTCCGCCGGATTAAATTTGACCGACTGGACGTCAATTAAGCGCAAATTATTTTCTAATCCGGACAGCAAACTTTTTAACGCCGGATAGCTTACCCCCCCAATATCCAATCCGAGCGTCACCTCGCCTATTTTCTGGCTGCTTGCCTCTGGCGGCGCGCCGTTGTCCGTTCCGGCCGGCCGGCGAGCGGCTGATTGGCCGGCGGAAATTTTTCCTTTGGCGTCAAAATTTACCGCTTCCAGCAGCAAGCCGTTATCCGCGACGATTTTATTTATTTGCATGGCGAGCTCCCTCTCCCCTATTTTATCAGGCAGCATTTCTTCTATTTTTTTTACGTCTTCCCCGCTTAAACCGGCGTATTGTTCCTTAATGGACCGCAATTCGCTGATTTTTTTTTCATATTCCGCCAGTTTTGCCTGCTCCTCCCGCTTAACGGCCGCGATTTCCGTTTGGCTTTTAAAAACGCGGCTTATCTTCGGCTTTAAAACAAAAAAGTATCCTAAAACAAAAACAATAATGATTTCTAAAAATACCAGATAATAAAAATAACGCCGGACAACGATAATTATCGGGTTGGATCGCTCTTCCGCTAAAGAATTATTAAACTTACGCGGCGTTAAAGCCTGATTTTTTTGCTCGTTATTATCCATAAAATTATCGCTGATTGAATATTTCCGGTTTAACGGCTAAATTTACGTCAAAAGATATGTTTTGCTCTTCAGCCGCCGCCGGCCCCGCGTTATTCCGCCGCGTTTTCACTTCGGCTTTGGTGGTTTTGGCGGAAATCGTAAAAATTTTTTCTTCCTGCCACGCTTTCATCTGCGCCCCGAAAATTTTAAAATCGCGGGCAAGCGCCGGCAAAACGTATTCCCCGGCCGCATCGCCGGCAAAACTTTCGTAATAAACGCCGGCTAAGGTATTT